>DATKXQ010000114.1:0-3984 GCA_035528975.1 bacterium | reverse complement strand
GCTCGCGGCGCCGGTCGTCGTCGCCGACGCGGACGTGGACGCGCCGGACCTGCACATCCTGCTCGAGCCGGAGGTCGTATCGCGGCGGGAGTTCCGGGCCGGCAGCGAGGCCCGCATAAGGCCGGACGATTGCACCGAATGCGGCCGGTGCCGGGAGCTGTGCCGCTTCGACGCCATAAGCGAGGACTACGTCGTCGACGGGACGGCCTGCGAGGGCTGCGGCGTGTGCGTCGACCTGTGCCCGGCGGAGGCGATCGATTTCGTCGAGCGGGTGGCCGGCGAATGGTTCCTGTCGCGGACGCGCGTGGGGCCCATGGCGCACGCGCTCCTCAAGCCCGGCGGGGAGAACTCCGGCAAGCTCGTCGCCGTGGTGCGCAAGGCGGCGCAGGCGCTGGCGGCGAAGGAGGGCTGCTCGCTCGTGTTGGTGGACGGGCCGCCCGGGGTGGGTTGTCCGGTCATATCCTCGTTGACCGGCGCGTCCGCGGTCCTCGTCGTCGCGGAGCCGACGCCCACCGGGTTGCAGGGTTTTGAGCGCGTCGCGGACCTGGCCGCGCACTTCGGCGTCCCGGCCGCGGTGGCGGTGAATAAGGCCGACATACACGAGGGTAACGCCGCGGCGATAGAGCGCGAGGCCGCGCGGCGCGGGATTCCCGTCGTGGGGCGGGTCCCGTACGACGGCTCGTTCACCGCGGCCCAGCGGGAGCGCAAGACCGTCGTCGAGTACGGCGGCGCCGCGGCCGAGGCGGTGGCGAAAATCTGGCGGGCGGTCGACGCTTGGTTATAATCGGACCGCGGGTAACTACGTGCCGCCCCGCGAGGGCGGCTTTTTTGGCATCGGCTTCGGATGACGGAACGCCGCGTGGCGCGGGTTATTTTTTTTATGATTATTTCGGTTATGATGTTATGGTTGCGCGGGTGAAGTTAGACGGGTGGTATGAACTCTGCGAACGGCGGCGTACTCCTGGGAACCGGGGCGCGAAGGAGGAAAGATGAAAGAAGTATTGCCGGAAGTGGGCGTCGAGTTGGAGCTGTTTTTAATGCGGGGGGACAAGATCGTCGAGCCGGCGTCTTTCGGCTTCCCGGCGGACGAGATGGGTTTTTTGGTCGAGCTCCGCTCGTGGCCCTCCGAGAACGTATGCGACATAACCTCCAGCCTGGAGGAGCTTTATTCGTTTGCCGACAAGAAGGCGAAGAAGCTGGGGATGGAGCTCGTCCGCGCGCCGACGATGGCGTTCGACGAGAGCTTCGTCGAGTACCTCTGGGCCAAATACCAGTACGACCAGATGCCCGACCATACGCGCAATATATACGCGGCGGACGGCCCCCGCGAGTCCCACCACGTCGGCCTGTTCGGAAACAAGGCCACCTCCGGGTTACACGTCCACTTCAGCTTGCGGGAAATAGGCGCGCGCGGTTTGACCGCCCGCGTATTGCCGCTGCAGTACCGCGAAATAACGAAGGCGATGGACGGCGCTTTCGAGCGCGAGATAAAAGAGGCCGGCAGGTTGGCGGGCGAGTACGAGCTGAAGACCCACGGCTTCGAATATCGCAGCCTCCCCTGCACGGTGTCCGTGGAGGACGCGGCCTCCGCGGCCCTCAGCATCCTGGACCGGTTCAAAGATAAATAATCTCGCGACGCAAGGCCGGGGCCGAAACGACCCGGGCCGGGGCGACGTTTTCCGCCGGAACGGCGTCCCCGCTAATACGTTGACACCCCCGCGGGGCCGTGGTAGAATTTCGCCGTCATGGAATCGCGTCGTACTCGCGACGTTTTTTTAATAGTCCTCGCGGCCGCCGTCGCCGCCGTCATCGCGGTCCTGTACGTAGGTATCGACCTGTACTTCGCGGACGGCCGGTTGACGTTCCCCCTCGACGACGCGTATATCTTTCTGCAGTATGCCCGCAACTTCGCCGACGGCCACCCGCTGGTCTACAACCTCGGCGACCCGCCCACGACCGGCGTAACGTCCTACCTCTACCTGTTGCTTTTGACGCCGCTGGCGCTCGTCTTCCGCTCGCCGGACGCGCTCGTCTGGGCGGCCTTCGTCCTGAACGTCGCCCTCTACGGCTTGAGCGTCTGGCTCTTCGCGAAGGTGGCGCGCCACCTCTTCGACGGCCGCTACGTCGTCGTCTCGACGTTCGTCTACGCGACGACCGGCGCCATCACGTTCCACGCCCTCGGCGGCATGGACGCCGGCCTGTACGTCCTCGCGCTGCTCTTCGGCTTGTATTCCTATATAAAGTACCGCGAGCACGGCCGGCCGGTCGTGTTCGTCGTTTCGCTCGCGGCGCTGACGCTCGCCCGGCCGGAGGGCATCGGCGCCGCGGCGCTTTTGGCGGCCCTGGCGCTGCTCGGCCGCGAGCCGAATAACGCCGCGGGAGTGCCGGGCGGCCGGCGGGCGCGGTGGCTCGTCCTGCTGGGCCTGGCGCCGGTGCCGTTGTACTTCGCCGTCAATTACGTCGTCGGCGGCCACGCGATTTCGGCCAGCTTGTTATCGAAGTCCATCCTCACGCACGGCACGCAGCCGTGGGCGGTGAGCGCGGCGGCGATACTCTCTTATACGATATACGTCGTCAAGAGCGTACTGGGGGGGTTGGACGGCATCTACCTCCGGGCCCTGTATAACGCCAATACGCCGTACGCCGCCGCCAACTATTTTCCGCCGCTGGCGCTCGCCTTCTTTTTGGTGGGGTGGGGGCGCGCGGCGCGCAAGTCGTGGTCGAACCGGATGCCTTCGGCCGGGTTCGTCGCCGGCGTCGTATTTCTGGCGGGCGTCGCCGCCTCGTGCGTCGTGCTGCCCTACCCGCGCCATTTCGCCCGCTACGTCGCGCCTTATTTCCCGTTCTTCATCATCTGCGTGCTCGGCGGCATCGACGGCCTGGCCAGCCTGATACGCTACGGCCGGCCCAGCATAAGCCACGCCGCGATGTTCTGGACGGGCGCCGCTTACTTCCTCGTCTTCGGCCTTATCTCGTCGGCCTACTTCCTGGTCGCCTACGGCATGTCGGCGCGGGATATCCGGTTCCAACACATCGCCGTCGCGGGGCATCTGCGCGACAACGTTCCGGCGACGGCGAACATCTTCACGCACGACGTGGGCGCGCTGGCCTACTACGGCGAGCGGCACGTCGTCGACCTCAAGGGCCTGGTGACGCGCGACGGCTGGCGGTACGGCAACGAGGGCCTGGGCGGCAGCGCCGAGTTCGTGCGGCTCCGCGGCCGGCCCGGCGATTATTTCGTCGGCTACTTCGGCGACTACCCGTTCGACGAGGCCGGGGCGGTGGAACCACCCGAGTATGCGGCCCGGCTCTTCACCATCACTATGGCCGGCGGGAGCGAAATGGCGGTAGCGCGGTTCGTTCCCGAGGTCTTCGGGCCGTCGCCGCGCCCCGCGGCCCGCACGACGGCGGGCTTCGAGCTCGCCGACGAGCTGAACGTCGCGGACGTGGCGGCGGAATCCGCGCACGACTATCGCATGCGCCGCCGCGGCGGCAACATCCTGTCGGCGTACTGCGCGGTCAAGCCGCTGTGGGGGTTCGGCGGCGGCCGCGTGTTCGAGGCCGGCCGTACCGTATGCGGCGTGGAGGAGTTCACGGTCAACGTCCCCGCGGGCCGCGACGTGGTGGCGCTGGTTCGCTGCGAGCCGCCGTACCGGGCGAGCGTCCACGTCAACGGCACCGTCGCGGGCACGTGGGAGGTTCCGCCGGCGCCGAGCGACGCCTTCGTGGACGGCTTTTTCGCTATTCGGGGGCGCCTGGTCGGCGACGGCGAGATGCGCGTTCGCCTCGAGACGGTGGGCGAAGACCTCTCGTACAACGAACCCGCGCGGTATTACTTCTACTCCCGAGTGGAGTGACGGCCTTGACCACGCCCCAGCGTTTCTCGCTCGCGTCGGCCCTCCCGTGGGCTTTTTTATTCGGCGGCTTCGCGCTGTACGGCGCGGGGGCGTCGCCGGGCCTTTCGATATTGGACTCCGGAGAGTT
>DATKXQ010000113.1:0-6272 GCA_035528975.1 bacterium | reverse complement strand
TGGGGTACGAACGGGAGCGGCAACGGCCAGTTTTGGTTTCCTACCGACGTCGCCGCCGGCCCCAACCGCTCCGTTTACGTAGCGGATTATACCAACCACCGGATCCAGTATTTTACGCCTACGGGAAGTTACCTCGGCAAGTGGGGCTCTCAGGGAGACGGCGACGGCCAGTTTTATTGCCCGCGCGGCGTCGCCGTGGATTATCGCGGCCGCGTCTTCGTCGTCGATTTTCTGAACCATCGGGTACAATATTTTACTTCTACCGGGAGCTTCCTGGGCAAGTGGGGCTCGTACGGAACCGGCGACGGCGAGTTCGATAAACCTTTTGGAATAGACGTGAACGCCGACAGACGCGTGTACGTCGCCGATACCTGGAACGACAGGATACAATACTTCGACGACCAACCCGTATCGGTCAAACCTGAGTCCCTCGGTAAGATTAAGTCGATTTATAAATAAGCGGGCCGGATGCGAGCGTTTGGCCTCCGGAGCGGCCCCCTGTTTTATTTAAGGCGGCGCCGATCAGGCCGAGAGACGCCGGGACTTCCATTTGCTTTTGGGTCCCGGGTTTTTTATTTTTGGAGTTTCGGCCGAAATAGTATCGTATAAACTCGGTATATATAAAAAAACTTGAATAGTGAAAGATTTCGTTATATAATATACGTAAAAGGGACGTCTGGAGGGGGTTATTTACTTCTTGCCGTACGCGGTCGATTTTCCTCTCCCCCTATCTCCGGACGGCCTGGTTTTTGTACTCCGTACGTACTACATAGCGAGTTTTTTTACGGCTTCCCGGCGCACCGAACTCCCGCGGCGAACACCGCGTAAGGGCCGGGGAGTGCGTGTTTTATTATGCGCGGCGGCCGGTTGTCGCCGCCCCGCCGGTTCGTGAGGAGTGGTCGATATGAGGTTCTGGCGAACGCCGCTCGACGCGGACAAGATGAAGATACCGCGCGGCGAGCTCCACATCATCGTAGAGCGGTGCAAGGGGTGCGGATTCTGCGTGGAGTACTGCCCGCGCGACGTCCTGGAGATGAGCGAGACGTTCAACTCCAAGGGCTATCACCCGCCTCAGGCCGTCAGACCGGAAAACTGCGTAAACTGCGACCTGTGCGAGATGATCTGCCCGGAGTTCGCCATTTATTGTTTAACCGTAGAGGAAGAACCCGTGGCAGCCGAAGGAGGGCAGGGCTCGTGAAAGCTGACCCTATCGGCGTGAGGACCGGCATTCATTACCTCGACGGCGACCGCGCCACCGCGGAAGGGGCCATCGCGGCCGGCTGCCGGTTCTTCGCCGGCTATCCGATTACGCCTTCGACGGAATGTGCCGAGCACATTAGTGAACGTTTTCCGGAAATCGGCGGAGTCTTCATTCAGATGGAGGACGAGATAGCGTCCATAACCGCCATCATCGGCGCGGCGTGGGGAGGGGCGCGGACCATGACGGTCACCTCCGGCCCGGGTATCAGCCTGATGATGGAGAACATCGGCCTCGCCGTTATGCTGGAGACGCCGTGCGTTATCGCCAACGTCCAACGCGGCGGCCCCTCCACGGGCCTGCCGACCATGGTGGGGCAGGCCGACGTGATGCAGGCGCGCTGGGGCTCCCACGGCGACTACGAGATAATCGCATACGCGCCGCAATCGCCGCAGGAGGCGTTCGACTTCACGGTGAAGGCGTTCAACATGGCCGAGCGCTACCGGACGCCCGTCATCATACTGCTCGACGAGTGCGTGGGCCACATGGTCGAGAAGGTCACAATCCCGCCGGCCGACGACGTCGAGATCGAGCCGCGCCGGTTGACGACGGCCCCCAGGGGGGAGTATCTGCCCTACGCCTACGGCGAAGACCTGGTCCCCGACATGGCGCTGGCGGGTATGGGCTACCGGTTCCACGTCACCGGCTTGACTCACGACGAGCGCGGCTATCCCGACATGAGCGAGGCGTGCCAGGAATGGCTCGTGCCGCGGCTGATAGCGAAGATCCGCCAAAACGCCGACGACATAATAGAATTCGACGAGGAGGATACCGCCGGCGCCGACGTCGTCGTCCTGTCCTACGGCATCAGCGCCCGCGTCTCGCGCCTGGGGATAGAGATGGCGCGCCGGAAGGGCGTCAAGGTGGGCTTCGTACGTTTGCGGGCGATATGGCCTTTCCCCGAAAAGAGGATAGCCGAGCTCGCGAAGGATATCAAAGCCTTCGTCGTCGTCGAAATTAATTTGGGCCAAATATTTTACGAGGTCCAGCGGTGCGCGGCGGGCCGATGCGAGACGCTCCTGGCGGGGCACGCCGGCGGCGGCGTCCACCGGCCCGAAAAAATACTCGAAATCATCGAGAAGGGGGCCAAAGGGAAATGAGCCCGAAGGGTATACCCGAAGCGGTAATAGCCGCGGTGAGCCCGGACGAACACCCGATCGCGCCGTACCTGCGCATGGACCGCATGCCGCATATCTGGTGCAGCACGTGCGGCATCGGGACGGCCGTCAAGGCGCTCGCCTCGGCCTTCGAGAAGTCGGCGTTGGACCTGGACAAAGTCGCCATCGTCTCGGGAATCGGCTGCACCGGCCGCGTGGCGGGCTACGTGCGGCTGGACAGTTTCCACACCACGCACGGCCGCCCCATCCCCTTCGCCACCGGCCTCAAGCTGGCCAACCCGGAGCTGACGGTCATAGTCTTCACGGGCGACGGCGACCTCTCCGCCATCGGCGGCAATCACTTCATCCACGCGGCGCGCCGCAACATGGACGTCAAAGTCATCTGCGTGAACAACTTCATCTACGGCATGACGGGGGGGCAGGTCGCGCCCACCACGCCCCTGACGGCCCTCACCTCCACCACGCCTTACGGCAACGCCGACCCTCCCTTCAACCTGTGCCACCTCGCCGCGGCCTGCGGCGCCAACTACGTCGCCCGGTGGACCGCGCTCCACGTCCGCCGCTTGACGAAGGCCTTCGTCGAGATACTCACCAAGCCCGGGTTCTGTTTCGTCGAGATAATAACGCCGTGCTCGACGCTTTACGCGCGGCGGAACCGCCTCGGCACCGGCCTGGACGTTATGAAGTATTACCACGACAACGCGGTCATCGAGCACGGGGCGGACCCGGCCGAGACCGACATCGTTTTCGGCGGCCCCATCATCTGCGGCAAATTCGTCGACCGGGACCGGCCGACGTGGTGGGAGTATCAGGACCGCTACTTGTCGGAGAAGCTCGGCGACAAGTACTACCGCGGCCAAACCCTACAGGAGGCGTGCGAGCGATGAAGCGGGAGATTCGCATCACCGGCTTCGGAGGCCAGGGCGTCATTCTCTCCGGCGTTATCGTCGGCAAGGCGGCCTCGATATACGCGGATAAGAACGCGACCATGACCCAGGCCTACGGCCCGGAGGCGCGGGGGTCGGCGTGCTCGACCCAGATAATCATCGACGACGACGACATCCTGTACCCGTACATCCGCGGGTCCGACGTCCTGGTGGCGATGTCGCAGGAGGGGTACGCGAAGTTCGTGGGCGAGCTCAAACCGGACGGGACGTTGATCTACGACGAGGACCTCGTCGACCCGGGGGAAGTGAAGGAGGGCGTAAAGCGTTATCCGATCCGGGCGCAGCGCGTCGCGGAGACCGACCTCGGCCGGAAGATAGTGACGAATATCGTGATGCTGGGCTACTTCACCGCGGTGACGGACGCGGTCCCCAAAGAGGCGATGATCGAGGCCATTAAAAGCTCGGTACCCAAAGGGACTATAGACCTCAACCTGCAAGCTTTCGAACGTGGTTACGATGCCTTCGCCGAAGGATAGAGAAGAGGAACCCCCCCCGCCGAAAGCCGAAGGGGAACTCGCGCCGGAGCCGGGTGAGGGAAAGGGCGTCCTCGTTCTGGGAGGCGGCATCGCCGGCATCCAGGCCGCTCTGGACCTGGCCGATGCGCGCGTAAAGGTCTACCTGGTCGAACGCGGCCCCAGCATCGGCGGCCGCATGAGCCAGCTCGACAAGACCTTCCCGACGATGGACTGCTCCATATGAATACTCGGCCCCAAAATGATGGATGTCGGCAGGCATCCTAACGTCGAGCTGCTAGCGCTTTCGGAATTGGTGGGTTTGAGGGGCGAGCCGGGCGACTTCGTCGCCACGGTGCGCCGCTACCCGCGCTACGTCGACGAGGACGCGTGCGTGGGCTGCGGCGACTGCGAGGCCGTGTGCCCCATGGTCGCGCCCAACGTCTACGAGCACGGCCTGGGCGCCCGCAAGGCCGTGTTCCGCCCCTTCCCGCAAGCCGTCCCCTCGGCCTACATGATAGACCGCGACGTCTGCCTGAACGAGGAGACCTTCCTGGCGTGCAGCAACTGCGCCACCGCCTGCCCCCGCGACGCCATCGACTTCGACCAGCGGGTGCGCGACGTGGAGCTGGACGTCGGCGCCGTCATCGTGGCCACCGGCTTCGACGAGTTCGACCCGCGCGTCATGCGCAACTACGGGTACGGCATCTACGAGAATATAATGACGTCGCTGGAGTTCGAGCGGCTGCTCAGCGCCTCCGGCCCGACGGGGGGCCACGTCGTCCGGCCCACCGACCGCAAGCCGCCCCGGCGCGTCGTCTACGTCCAGTGCGTGGGGGCGCGCGGCGAGGGCGGCCAGCACTTCTGCTCGCGCTTCTGCTGCATGAACGCCGTCAAGGACGCGATGCTGGCCAAGATCCACGACCCCGACGTCGAGTCCATGACGATACTCTACACCGATTTGAGAGCCTTCGGCAAGGGCTTCGAGCAGTTCGTGGAGCGCTCGCGCCACGTCGACGAGATCCACTACGTGCGCGGCCGGCCGGCCAAGATCGTGGGCGACGACGACGGCACGCTCACCGTGTACGTCGAGGATACGTTGGCGGGCGAACAGCTGAAGATAGAGGCCGACCTCGTCGTCCTCTCGGTGGCGGCGCGGCCCAACGAGACCGCCCGCGACCTGGCCGAGGTCCTCGGCGTGGAGCTCGACCGCTACGGTTTTTTTCGGAAGCGCGACCCCGACTCCTTCTACCTCGAGACGACGCGGGACGGCGTCTACCTCTGCGGCTCGGCGGGCGGCCCTCAAGTCATCCCGGATTGCGTCGCCCAGGCCTCGGGCGCCGCGGCGCTGGCCGCCAAGCACGTGGCCCACCTCCGCGTTCCGGACGAGGTGGTAGAGGTCGAGCCGGTCGATACGTCGGGGCCGCCGCGGGTGGGCGTCTTCGTATGCCACTGCGGCGCCAACATCGCCGGCCTTTTGGACGTCCCGCATCTCGTCGAATACGCCCGGGGGCTTGACGGCGTCGTCTACACCGCGGACGAACTCTTCGCCTGCGCCGACTCCGGCCAGCGCGCCGTCCAGGAAGCCATCGCCGAGAACCGACTCAACCGCGTCGTCGTCGCGGCCTGCACGCCCCGCACCCACGAGCCGGTTTTCCGGGCCGCCTGCGAGGCCGTGGGTCTGAACGCGTACCTCTTCGAGATGGTCAACATCCGCGACCAGTGTTCGTGGGTGCACGTGGCCGAGCCGGCGGCCGCGCTCGCGCGCGCCCGCGACCAAATAGCGATGGCCGTCGCCCGGGCGCAGCGGCTCGAGCCGCTCACCATGATAAACGTTCCGGTCGAACGGGCGGCGCTGGTGGTGGGCGGCGGCGTGGCGGGCCTCCAGGCCGCGCTCGAGATAGCGCGCCAGGGTTTTAAAACCGCCCTGGTCGAAAAGACGGACAAACTGGGCGGCCGGTTGAACAAGCCGTCGCTGACCAAGCTGTACCCCTCGGGCCGGGACGCGGACAAGCTCATCGCCGGGAAGATAGCGCAGCTGGAGGCGGCGGGGGTGGAGGTTTGGCTGAACACCGAGGTGGCGCGGGTCGACGGCTTCGTGGGCAACTTCGACGTCGAGCTGGCCGACGCCTCGCGCAAGAAGAAGGGCGCTCCCACGAAGATGCGCGTGGGCGCCATCGTCCTCGCGACCGGCGCCGACCTCTACGACCCCGCCGGCGAGTACGGCTACGGCGCATACGACAACGTCGTCACGAGCCTGGAGTTGGAGGAGAACTTCGCGCGCCACGACGGCCGCGTAGACGTCGACGGGAAACACCCGGACGACGTCGTCTTCATCCAATGCGTGGGGTCGCGGTGCGAGGGCGGCAACCCGGGGTGTTCGCGCTACTGCTGCCCGACGACGATAAAGCAGGCGCTGATGTTGCGGGAATACGGCGCCCACGTGACCGTCTTCTACAAAGACATCCGCACCATAAGCGACGGCGCGGAGGAGATG
>DATKXQ010000112.1:0-3884 GCA_035528975.1 bacterium | reverse complement strand
ATCGGGCGCGAGGACGAGTCGGCCGTGGCTCAAGCGGCCCGTCGCGACGTGGTCCAACCTCCCGCCTTTCCACGTCAGCTTTCCCTCGAACGTGAGCGTCCCTTCCGCCTCGAGAAGGTATCGGGGCTTCCCGGCCCAGGGCAGTACGTGTATCGCCTCCACCGCCTCGACGCGGTACTCGGCCGAGCCGGCCTTCGTGACGAACGAGTGCTCCATGGAAAATTCGAACGTTTTCCGGCCGGTCGTCTTCCCGGTCAAAGCTCCGCGTAGGGCCTGGTCGGATATCCGCCCCTCGACGTCGACGTCCCGGAAAATCAGCGCGTCGCCGCCGTCGCCGCGGAAAACGACGCGGCCGCCGTTAGCGCGGAAAGCAAAATCGAACTTGTCCGGTTTGGCAACGCGCGCCCCGGGCGCGGCCGCGTTTTTCCCTTTGAAACGGAGCGTCGACGCCGGCCGCGGCGGGGCCGATTTCGCCGGCGGAGGAGGAGCCGCTGCGCCGAGCGATTCGGCCACGCCCCCGGCGGCGTTTCCGAACGGCGGCTGGAAGCGGGGTCTCGGTACCGTGAGCGGGTACAGGTACATGGCGAAGTCGTCCGTAACGACTTCCTGTAATATCCGGCCGTCGAACCTGAGCAACAAAACGGACGTCGGCCGCAACTTTACCCTGACGCGCGACGCCTCCCCGCCCAGAAGCGCCCCGGGCCGCCGCACGAAGGCCACGTCGCGCACCTCGACGCCCAGGGGAAATACGTACTTCACTTCCCCGATGGTAACGTACTCGCCGAAGCGCGCCGTAACGGCCTCTCCCACTTTTTTGGGCAGCCATACGTTAAGAAGCCAATAGGCCGACAACGCGCCGGCGGCGGCCGCGAATAACAGGATCAAATAAACGGCCGTTCTTTTACCGCTCATGTTCTCCTCTCCCGCCGTGTAAGTACTCATAGAGGGCCCCGGCAACCCGCGCCGTCATCTTGGGCGCGGCCGCCAGTTCTTCGAGCGCAGCCGCCATAACGTTCTCCAACGAGCCGAAATGCTTCAGGAGCGATTTCTTCCGCGCCGGCCCTATACCTTCCACTTCGTCCAGCATCGACCGGGTCGCCGCCCGGCCTCGTACCGCGCGGTGATACTCCACGGCGAAGCGGTGCGCCTCGTCGCGCACCCGCGCCAGGAAGAGGGCCGCCGCCTCGCTAATGAGCGCCGGCTCGCGTTTCCCGGCCGGGAATAGGCGGTCCGGAGTTTTCGCGAACGCCGCAACCGCCTGGCCGCCGAAACCCGCGTCTTCCAGCTTTCGCAAGGCCGCGTTCAAGTGGTTCGGGCCGCCGTCAACCAGGAATAAGTCCGGCGTTTTTTCCGCGGCGATTTTTGCGCGGGAGAAACGTCTCTGCGCAACTTCGGCGACGGCGGCCAGATCGTCCTGGCCCTTCACCGTTTTGACGCGGTATCGCCGGTAAGAGCTCTTGTCGGGAACCCCATCCTCGAATACGACCAAACTTCCCACTATCGATTTCGGCCCTATGTTCGAAATATCCACCATCTCGAGCCGGCGCGGCGGCTCCTCCAGGCCGAGGGCGGCGCCGAGCTCTTCGAAAACGGCCGACAACTCGCCGCGCCGCGCCCGGGATAATTCGGAAATCTCCACGAAGTACTGGAGGTTTTTCGCCGCGACGTCGACGAGGTGCGCGTACTCCCCCCACCGCGGCACGAATAACGAGACCGGCCCTCCCCGGATTTCCTCGAGCGAGGCGGCGAGCGCCGACCGGCCGGGGAAATTCCTGCCGACGGCCACCTTCCGCGGGACCTCGGCCCCGGCGCCGTAGTGCCCCAACAAGAATTCCTCCAACGCGTCGCCCGCCGGCGCGTCGGCCTTTACCGCAACCCTGTCGACTAACCGGCCCTCGCGCACGCGCAATACGACGCCGTACAGCGTATCCCCCTTCACGTCGCACGCCACCGCGTCCGCGTTCGTATTTTTGTTCGCGACGGCGTACTGGTCCGCGACCGCGCGATGGAGGCCGCGCATGACGTCGCGCCACGCCGCGGCCTCCTCGAAAGAGAGGCTCGCCGCCGCCGCCGCCATCCTTTTCTCCAACTCCCGCACCACGCCCGCTCGGCTGCCCGTTATGAACTTCAACGCCTTCTCCACCAACGCGGCGTAATCCGCAGGCGAAACCGCCCCCGCGCACGGGCCGCGGCACACCCCTATCTCGTAATCCAGGCACGGCCGCCGCGGCGGTTTTTTGTCCAAATCGTATTTGCACGTCCGCAAACCGAAAGCGCGGTTCGTCAAAGCGACCGTCTTCCGAACCGCCGTCGCGTCGGTAAACGGCCCGACGTAACGACCGGTCCGCTTATCGTGCGACTCGCGCGTGACGTAGAGGCGCGGATACTTCTCCTTCGAAATCTTGATGTACGGAAAACCCGTTATGGTGACGTTGTATTTCGGTTGGTATTTATGTATCAGGTTCATCTCGAGCAGGAGCGCCTCGGTCTCGTTGGCCGTGAGTACCAGCTCGAGCGACGTGGCGTGTTCGAGCATCGCCGCGGCCTTGGGGTCGCCGTGGCGTTTGCCCCCGAAATACTGGCTCAACCTTTTACGCAACGACTTCGCCTTGCCCACGTACAACGTCTTCCCCGACGCCTTGAATATGTAGCACCCCGGCTCGTCCGGGATCTCGCCCACCCGGCTTCTAATATCTTTGACTCGTAATTTCATAAATTAAGGTCGGTATGTGCTTCTACGGCACCCTGCGGGATTTCGTATCGTCCTATTTTATGGGTACTTAAGAACTCCTTTATAGAAATCGCTTTAAATGCCGTCAGAACCCTTTTTAACTTGGAAAACATGCCCCGCCGCCCCACGCCCTGAGAAAGACGCGTTCTCAACGATATACTACGTCGGTAGGCCGCAACCTCGTTGCCGTCCAACTCGTAGGGATGGCAGTAATGGACTTGCGGCCTTCCTGACGCCGCCCCTCCGCTCAACACGGCCTTAAGAACGCCGTACGGCATTACCCTGGTATACCCGCCCCCCGCCGCCGGGAACCTCGCGCCCAGCAACTCCAACGTCGGCAGCGGCAACTCGACGATGCTCAGGCCGCCGGGTAGCGCCACCTCCCGGGGTTCGCGCGGCCACCACGGGATACCGTAGCGCCGGCCCCGTATCGGGAAGATACTCGAGTCGGCGACGTACCCCTCTTCCGCCAACACCTCCAAAGCCCACAGCGAGGCCGCGTCGATGCTGAAATCCGGCGCCCGGTAGTGAACGGCCTTTACGCCGGTAACGTCGGCCAGCGTTTCGCCGACTCGCCGCAAATCCTCGCGGAAACTCCCGCGGTTTAGCGCATAGACGGGCGCGTGGGTGAAGCCGTGGGCGCCTACGTCGTGGCCGGCCTCCGCGACCGCCCGGGCCGCTTCCGGGAATTTCTCCGCGACCGCCCCCAAAATAAAAAACGTCGCGCGACCCCCCGCGGCGTCGAGCAACGATAGAATTTGATTCAAACCCGCGAGAAACCGGTCCGTTATCGGCCGCTCGAGGCCCAGCGTCGAATTAGGCCAATCCTCGACGTCGACCGTGAAAATTAATTCCCGTTTCGTATCGCCGCTACGCAAATTCCAACACGACCACGAAGTCCATCCCCGCGCCGGGGATCTTTATTATCCGCACGTCACGGGCGCCGCAGCTTTCCGCGACCGCCTCGACGCGGCGCCGGTCGTAGAGGTACACCGGGCATCTCTTAAAAAAATACCTTACCCGCCTTATCGGCGAGCGCCACCACGATACGCTGGGGAACGACACCGCCGCTCGAGCCGACGTCGCCGCGGCGACCTTCGCCATAAAACCGTGCGCATCTTCGACGTAATCCATTACGCCCATTACGATCGTG
>DATKXQ010000111.1:0-3903 GCA_035528975.1 bacterium | reverse complement strand
ACGCTGCATAACGCCGAGCTGACGATCGACGAGGGCTCGTGCCGGGCCGCGGAGGCGACGTGGCACTTCGGCGGCCGGGCCTCGAAGCTGGCCGTCGACGTCACGTTCCGCTCCGAGAATATGACGTTCCAGAAGCTGGTCGATATGTTCGTCGGCGAGGTCCGCGTGAGCTACGCCGGCGTGGGCGAAGCGGAGCTGCGGATATTCGGGACGCCGCGCGAGCCGCAGTTCTACCTCCACGTCGAGCGGACGGACAGGTGATGGCGGCGACGTATTATTATAGTGGGGTTTAAGGCCGCGGTATGCGCGCAGTGTTGTATCGCGCTCGGTAGGGCCGGCGAATTCCCCGATTTGCCTTGTATTTCGCGGGTCGTTTAGTATAATTCCGAAAAACGGTTACAACGAAGAAGTTTATGGCTGAGCGAATTCCATTGCCGGGCGAAGAGGGCGAGGTTAAATTAACCCGCTCGCTGGGCCTTTTGACGGCGACGATGCTGGGCATCGGCGCGATGATCGGCGCCGGCATCTTCATCCTATCGGGCTTGGCCGCCGGCACCGCCGGCCCCGCGGCGACGGTTACGTACCTCATCGTCGGCTTCATGACGCTTTTCACGGCGCTTTCGTATTGCGAGCTGGCCGCGGCCATTCCCGTCGCGGGCGGCGGGTATACCTTCGTCCACGAGGCCATCGGCGGCTTTACGGCCTTCATCACCGGTTGGTCCATGGTCTTCGGCCTGGTGGTCTCGGGGGCTCTCTACGCCATCGGCTTCGCCGAGCATTTCAATCCGCTGGTGGAGCTCGCGCTGCCGTACGCGTTAAATCGCGCCGTCGTGGCCGGCGCGGTAATCGTCCTCCTGGGGCTTTTAAACCTGCGCGGGACGAAGGAAACCGGCATCGTTCAAAACCTGTTTACGATGGGGAAGGTTATAATCCTCGCAGGTTTTATCGTACTCTGTCTTCAGTACGTCGAGCCGGCGAGGTTGGAGAATTTCGCGCCGTTCGGCCTGGCGGGCATTCTGACGGCGACGTCGTTGATATACATATCGTTCTTCGGTTTCGAACAAATCTCCAACGCCTCCGAGGAGATAAAAAACCCCGAGAAAAACGTTCCGCGCGCCATAATGCTTTCGTTGCTGATTCCGACGGTAATCTACGTCCTGGTCATCTTGATATCCGTGGGGATAGTGGATTACGGCGAACTGGGGGAAAGCCGGGCGCCGCTCGCCCTCATCGCCGGTAAGGTTTTGGGCAATTACGGAATGGTGTTCGTCTTGATCGCCGGTATTTTTTCCACCGTCTCCGCCCTAAACGCGACCGTGTTGACGGCGTCGCGGCAGACCTTCGCCATCGCCCGCGACGGCTTCATGCCCGGTTTTTTGGCGCGCATCAACGCGCGTTTCCGGACCCCCCATTTCGCGATCGTTGCGGTCGCCGTCATAGCGATCGCAATCGCCGCGTGGGGCGAAGTCCGGTTCGTCGCGCACCTCACGAACTTCTGCCTGCTTTTTGCGCTCATCATCGTAAACGCGTCGGTAATAATGCTAAGGCGGCGCCGCCCCGAGCTCAAGCGGCCGTTCCGACTCCCGTTCGGCTACCTGATACCGGTGCTCGGCATCACGTTCAATTTTATTATGTTGTTGTTCATGGATTGGAGTACGTACCTTTTGGGCATAGGTTATCTGGCCGCGGGAGGGTTGGTATACATAGCTTATTCCAAGGGCGCCAAGCGGACGCTCGAGCGCGAACGCGTCATAAGATACTTGATGGCGAAGCAGGCTCGCAAGGAATACAAGATCTTAGTCCCCATAGCCAACCCGGAGACGATGAAGTCGCTGGTTACCGTGGCCGCGGCTATCGCCAAAAAATTCGACGGCGAAATCCTGCTCTTGTCCGTGGTGGAAGTCCCGTACTACGTACCGCTCGAGCGGGGAGTCGCGCGGACCGGCGATTACCGGCCGCAACTGCTCCTGGCCGAGAAGATCTGCGGACGCGAGGGCGTCACCGACGTCAAGCGCATGATCAAGATATCCCACCGCCTTTCCCACGGCATCCTCGAGACCGCCCGGGAGGAGAATTGCAATTTTATAGTTATGGGCCGCGTTAGCAAACGGGGTTTGGGCGACCGGTTGTTGGCGACCGTAATAGACGCGGTCCTCGAGAACGCGCCGTGCGACGTCGCCGTCGTCAGGCCCGGAGCCGGCGACCTGGCGGACGTCGAGCGCATATTGGTCGCGGTCTCCGGCAGTGCCAACGCGCGGCTCGCCGCGGAGCTGGCCCCGGCGTTCGCGGACCGCTTCGACGCCAAATTGCGGGTCGTAACGGTGTCGGGGGCACCCGACGAATTCGGCTTGCCGCGGTATTCCGCGAGCAACCTTTTAGACGACGTCCTGTGCGACGTCGAATGTCGGCGAGGTTTCGAGCGCGAGGTCCTGGCCGCCGCAGACATAACGGAAGCCGTAATATCGGAGATTAGGCCTAGGGACCTCGTCGTTATGGGGGCGCGGAAGGGCGGCGCCTGGGAACAGCTCTTGTTCAAATCGATTCCGGAAGAGGTTTACGAGCGGGTAGATAATACCGTCGTGATAATCAAGAAGTTCACGCCGGTTCGCGCCGGGAAGCTCGGCCGTCTGCTCTCGGGCACGGCGGCCTCGTAGGCGCGGTAAACGCGGATATGCGAGAGTTTTTCGACCAGACAATAACGCACCCCTTCCTCAATGCCGTTAAGGCCATAGCGGGATACCTGCCGGTTCTGTTGTTCGCGGCGGGAGTTTTCGCCGCGGGTTTGATACTCGCCTACGGCCTATCGCGCCTCGGCCGGCGCGTCTTCCTCGCGCTCCCCATCGAGAAGGGGGCGGCGCGGCTGGGGTTCGGCGCCCTGGCCAAGGGGGACATCAAACATTCGGTAGCCGAGATAGTGCGGCGGATTATTTGGTGGGTAATAGTGCTTCTCTTCCTCGACTTCTGCGCCGGGATCCTCGGGTTCACGTTGCTCACGCGCATATTCGATTTTTTAATACTTTACCTGCCGCGCATACTCCTCGCGGCGGCGATTCTCTTCGCGGCGCACGTGGCCGGTTTGTTCCTCGGCGGCCTCGCCAGGGTATGGGCGAGCAAGTTCGAGGGGTTGAATGCCGCGGCCTTAGGCAAAGTCGTCCGCTACGGCATGCTCTTCGTAGGGGCGGTCATGGCGCTGGAGAAACTATATTTAACGACGACTTTCGTGATTGCCGTTTTCTTGATCGTGTTTGGGGCGGTCATGTTGGCGGCGGCGATCGCCTTCGGCATGGCGTTCGCCGAACCCGCCAAGGGGCTCGTCTCGGGTTGGTTGAAGAAGGGGAAAAGGCCGCCGGCCGCGTAAGGGTCCCGGGAATATACTCGGGGCAAAGGGGCTTGTCGAACCGCCGGAGGCGGTTTTATTTTTTTCCCGCTAGCTTGGTGAGTATCCTTTACAACGACCTCGACAGCAACTCCGGCGGGAACTACATGTACTGGTGCCCGGGTTGAGGCGGCGGCACATAGTACGGTTTCGTACCAAAACCCGGTACCGGCGAAATCCACGCGGACCCTCTCTTCAAAGACTACAACAATAACGACTTCGGCCTGACGGAGACTTCTCCGTGCAGGGGCGCTGGCGAGAACGGCGAGGACATGGTAGCCAGGCCGTATCCGACCGGTATCGCGCCTGCGTCTTTGGGACGCGTAAAAGCGTTGTACAACTAGCTGTCGCAGAATGCTCGCGAACATAAAAAGAGGGCGCAAGCCTTTTTTTTTATAGCCGTAACGGTTCAATTTTCCTTGTTTTTAAAGGGTTATAATGTTATATTTGCCGAAAATCTGGGGTAATAACTCAGGTTAAGCGCCGTATTAGGAGTGTCGCTCATAGAGGAAAATGGCCCGAGTCGC
>DATKXQ010000110.1:0-2097 GCA_035528975.1 bacterium | reverse complement strand
GCAGCTCGCGCGGACTGCCGGATTCGCCGAATACGTCTTCGATGCCGACGATCCGCATCGGAACCGGGTACTTCTGGCAAAGGACCTCGGCTATACACCCGCCCAGGCCGCCGTAGACTTGCGCCTCCTCCACCGTAACGACGGCGCCGCACTCCTTGGCCGCCGTGACTACGGTGTCGACGTCGAGGGGCTTGATGGTGTGGCAGTTTATCACGCGCGCGTCTACGCCGTCCTTCTGGAGCGCGTCGGCCGCGATCAACGCCTCGTAGACCATCGGCCCGCAGGCGATTATCGCAACGTCGTCGCCGTCCTTATAAACCTCGGCCCGACCCACCGTGAACGGCGCCTCCTCGGTCGTCACGACCGGAACGCCCTCCCGGCCGAAGCGCAGGTACACCGGCCCGTCGTGCGACGCGGCCCAAATCGTCGCCTTCCGGGCTTCGATCGCGTCCGTCGGCACGATGAGCGTCATTCCCGGGAGGACCCGCATCAGCGGAATTTCCTCCAGCGACTGGTGCGTGGGGCCGTCGGGCCCGACGGAGATACCGCCGTGGGCGCCGCCGATTTTGACGTTAAGCTCGCCGTAACAAATCGCCGTGCGGATCTGGTCCCACGCGCGGCCGGCGACGAACACGCCGTAGGTGGTAACGAAGGGAACGAGGCCGGTCCGCGCCAGGCCGCCGGCCTCGGCCAGCATATCCTGCTCCGCGATCCCGAAATCGATGAACTTCTCCGGATATTTATCGCGCACCCAGATGGTGCGCGTAGACTTCGCTAAATCGGCGTCGCACACGACGACCCGTTCGTCGTTCTCGCACAGCCACAACAGGCCGTGACCGTAGCCGTCGCGACTGGGAACCATTTCGACGCCCTTGCGGTAATCAACTAAATGCGCATCTTCGCGTATGCCGCCCATTTGTCATCTCCTCGAAGACGATATTGAGAACTCCTAACCGAGCCAATCGAAGTCGTGCTTCATGTACTCTTCCCACGGCGCGTCGAAACCGAGCTCCGCCAGCGCCTGCTGCACCTGTTCGCCCTTCTTCGGCACCGCGCCGTGCCAGTCGGCCTGGTTCTCCATGAACGAGACGCCCTTACCCTTGATCGTATTGGCGATTATCATCGTCGGCCTATTCTTTTCCAGGACGAAACGCTCATAGGCGTACGTCATCCGGTGAAGGTCGTGGCCGTCGACTTCGATTACTTGCCAGTTAAAAGCCCGCCATTTGTCCGGCAGGGGGTCAAGGCCCATGACTTCCTCGGTATTGCCGTCGATCATTAAATAATTGCGGTCGCAAATGGCGCACAGATTGTCGAGGCGGTAATGGGCCGCCGTCATACCGGCCTCCCATATCGCGCCCTCGTTTTGCTCGCCGTCGCCGGTCAGGACGAAAACGCTGTTGGCCTTCCCCTGGCGCTTAAGGCCCATGGCGGCGCCCGCCGCGAGCGACAGGCCCTGGCCCAGCGACCCCGTCGAGAACTCGACGCCCGGCGTCTTCAGACGGTGCGGGTGGCCCTGCAGGATGGTATCGAGCTTCCGCAGCGTCCACAGCTTTTTACGCGGAAAAAACCCGCGGGCCGCCAGGACGGCATACAGGACGGGGCACGCGTGCCCTTTCGACAAGACGAACCAGCCTCGCTCTTCCCAATCGGGGTTCTTCGGGTCATGCTTCAGGATGTTCCAATAGAGCGACACCATGATCTCCGTCGCCGAAAGCGAACCGCCGGAGTGGCCGGAGCCCGCCTCCGCGAGCATGACCAGGATGTCGCGTCGGATCTTACGGCTTACTTCCGCAAGCTCTTTAATATCGACCATAGTCTCTCCTCATTAAAGGTGAGTATCCAAAGAGCGGTTATCGAACCGGTCTTCGATTATAATCGAAAACGCCGCGGGGGGCAAGTGAAATTATTCTCAATCCTCGGGGGACAAGGGACCTGGTACTCGCTGGTTTCAGATTCCGCGAAGTCCCGGTCGCGGTTCTCATCCCGCCACCTTCGCCCTATCCCGGCGGGCGCCGCGCCCTCCGTTTTACGGGCTAAACGAGCGAACGTACCGTAGCGTCGGACCTCCCGGCGGGGGGCTGGTCGTTTGAAGCA
>DATKXQ010000109.1:0-3802 GCA_035528975.1 bacterium | reverse complement strand
CGGTGACGTAGACGTTGCCATTGGGAGCTAACGCTGCGCCGTACGGGGCGTTAAATTGGCCGTCGCCCGACCCTTCGGAACCCCACTCGCCGGCTTCGACGTATCGCGGCGGCGAGGCCCAAACGCAAACGGCCGTCAGCGCCGCGGCCGTGATTATGGCGAGTTTCCTCATTTCCCATTACCTCCTCGGGTTACGTACTGCCCTCTGCGAATAAATATAACAGAGGATTCCGAAAGATTGCAAATAAAAAGGGGCCGACCCGAAGGCCGGCCCCTACATTTATCCGGGCGAGCTGTGCGCGGTTACCGGAACACCGCCTTCGCGCGGCCGACGTCGTCGGGGGGCGCCTTGCGCGTGGCCTAATATTCCGGGAAGAGCTCCTCGCGGAAGGAAGG
Organism: bacterium; assembly: GCA_035528975.1. GTDB lineage: Bacteria > RBG-13-66-14 > B26-G2 > WVWN01 > WVWN01 > WVWN01. Next base: position 3,406 of record DATKXQ010000109.1, on the reverse strand, counting down.
GCCGCCGCCCTCGAGCGCGACGGGTACGTGAATGGGCGCGTAGTAGGCGCGGAGGACGAGGTTCATCGTGTCTACGACGAGGAGGCGGCGGGGCTTTTTCACGTTGTAAGGACATAGCAAACGTCCCGATTAGTCAAGGGGGAACATAGGATGGACCTAGTCGCTTAACGGTTTTAGCGGGGCCACATCTCCCGGGTCGCGATAGAGGGCGAGGCGGTTTAAATACAAGAAACGCTTTTCACCAGCGGCGGGGTCCCGCAAGCCGTTACGCAAAACGATCTTAACGTTGTGCTTGCCGGCCTCGAGTACGGCTTTCGTATCGTAAAACCACCAGTAATCCGTCTTAACGTCGAACGTCGAGAACACTTTACCGTCCACCACGACGCGCACCGCAGGCCACTCGCCCCTGGCGAACGTGCCGCGCGCCTGTACGCAGACCACGTACCGGCCTTCCTTCGGTACGTTGACTTTAAACCGTTGGGTACCGCCCGCTTCGCGGAGGATCCTAAACTCCTCTTTCCGCGTCCCGCGCTCGGCCTCGTAAATCCGCAACCCCGGGCAGGGCACCGGTCCGTAAGAGCGGTACAAGAGCCGCGGCCGCCCCTCGACGTACACGGTCTCCGCCGGTTCGCCGCCCTCGATCAACCGGTATACGGACCGCCGCGCCGGCTCCGCGGCCGGCCCGCAGCCGAGCGCCGGGTTATCCAACTCATAATCCGTTAAAAACACGCGCGTGCCCGCGGGCCACGGTTCGCGCGCCAGTTTCTCCAGCCGGCCGCATTCCTCTTCCGTTTCGACCGCGATCAGCTTCCGCGTATGCCGGGAGAGGTTGTCGACCCAGATCCGCGTCCGAACGGGGGACATAATCACCGTGTCCCCGGCCCGCGAGGCGGCGACGATCGCCCGGGCCGCGGCCTCCTCCCGGTCGTGAATGCGGCTGTGCGGAAGGATCATCCGCGTGAAATTCACCACCGCGAGGACCGCTACCGCGGCGGCCGCGACGCCGACGACCCCGCGCCGCGGAGGAGCCGCCACGGCGAACAGCATCCACAGCGGCATGGCCGTCGCGATCCACCACTCGACGTTCGTCGGCTCCCACCACGAAAAAAACCCTTGGTAAATCGCGAACCACGCTACCCCCGCCACCAACCACCGCCGCCTCTCGCGCCACAACCGCCCGGCCGCGAAGACGACCGTCGCCGCGACGGCCGCCACGTACGCCGCGCCGGGGCCGAGGCGCGCCACGATCTCCGCCTCCGTCGCCTGGTCGAATCGCGCATAGGGGAAGCTGCCGGGCGTCCCCACGGCCGTCAGTAAGCGAACCACGCCGGTTCCGAACCGGCCCCCCTCCCATTGGCCCCACCCCAACCACCAGTGGAGCATCGTGAACCATTCGTAAAACGACCTCCACCCCATGGGGTGAAATACTGCCCGGTAGACTACCGTGTACGCGCCCAGCCCCAAGACGACGTACGTCACCGCCAAGGCCGCGAGCCGCGGCCCCCGTCCTCGGCGGACGGCGGCGACAAGGAACAGCGCCACGGTGAAAAATAGCGCTACCGTTACGTGGTACCAGGTCCCAACGGCCAGCCACAACCCGAGCCCCATCGCCCGCGGCCACCGCCCTCCGGGCCGGGCCAGTAGCCATAGCGCTCCGGCGAGCGTAAACGAGATTCCGGAGAGCACCTCCGCCTCTCCCGCGAAATACCACCACGCCGGCGACAAGGCCGCCGCCGCCGTTACCACCAGCGCCACGGCGTAGTGTACGTCCAAGCGACGTAAGAAGAGGAAGAATAGCGCCGCCGCGCCCGCCGCCAACGCCGCGGACAACGCCGCCCCCGGCGCCAACGACGACCCGGCGTAACCGAGCGCCCGCAGCGGCTGCAAGACCAGCCAGCCCACGGTCGCAAAAAGGAGGTGGTTTTGGTGGAGAAACGTACCGGCGGCCGGGCAGTCCGTGAGAGTCGCCGTCGTGATCGAGTCGTAATTGTGGTACTGCGTTCGCGTGGCGAAGTACAACGCCGCCAAGGCCCCTGTCGCTGCGGCCGCCAGCCAACGGTCCCGCGCCGTTAACGTTTGCCTCCGTTCTCCTTCTATCCCGAAACTGCCTCCTAACCGGTTAAACCGCTACCTACCCTCCACCCGGCTCTAACCGCCGCCTTGGCGCCTAAGCGAACCTCCCTATGTAGAAAAAACCCCAGGCCGGCGGTTAGCCGAACCTGGGTAGTATCTCGTATCGCGCGGCGCGCGAGGCGCCGTGCCCTCCTCTCGTCCTCGTTTCCCTCTTCCCGGGCATTGCTCAACCCCCTTGCGAAGTGCGCCCGGCTAAGTATACGTTCTCCCAAACCCAATATTAAGTAACGCGGAGGTTTAGTCAAGCGAAATCTAAAGGGCCCCGCGGCATTCGAACCGACGTTACGAAGCGGCCCGGGCCTCCAACGCGGCGACGGCGCCGAACTACTACTAAGCGCGGGTGGGCCTCCTGGGGAGTGTCTTTCCCTTGTTCCTTTGGGGACGGGGCAAGCGGGCACGGTCCCGGGTCGTAGTAAATAGGCGCGCTGTCCGCAAGGCGGGCGCGCGCCGGCCGGCCGTTGAAACACGGCCGGTATTCTAAGTACGCTAGAGTAGATTACGACGACCCGAACATCCCCGGCGCGCGGTTTAACGCCGACGCGGTACGAATAGAGGAGGAGATAAAAGCGGTAAGATCCGATATCCGAAACCTGCTTCGCAGGCCAACAATGACGGTTGTAGACATCGACGACGACGAGCAATGGGCGGACGAGATAGCACAAAACACTAAGCTACGGGCCCTCCTCGAAAGAGCGGCTCAACTCGTACGCGAACGAAATAAAATTATGCCCGGTTATTTTATCCCAATCGACGTCGTATCACGAATGATCGAATGTCGCGAGGCGATATTGTTCAGCGCCGTCGAGAATATCGTCGCCGATAAAGAGATGATAGAAAATATCCGAGCCGACTACCGCCGGGCTACCCGGCCGTTCAAATCGGCGCTGTTCAAAGAACTCGATTCGTTCCGATTCGCCGAAGCTCCGGCTCTCGCCAGTCCTCGCCGAAGAGGCGGACCTCGCCGCGCGTCGGCCTCGCGAGGTCCAGCGCGACGCGGATGGTCGTCGTCTTGCCGGCGCCGTTGCGGCCTAGGAAGCCGAAGACTTCGCCCGCGCCGACGGCAAGGGACAGGCCGTCGACGGCGGTGACGCCGCCGAACTTCTTGGTAACGTCTACGATTTCGCAAACGGGGGCCATAAAAAAATCGGCGGCGTTATACGATTAAACGCCGCGTAAGTAAACAACAACGTTAACGCCTTCGGCGATTAAGGGTAATTAAGTAAAAAATAGGGACGCGGGGAAATTTCTACAAAAAATTAACACAAAATACTTG
>DATKXQ010000108.1:0-2521 GCA_035528975.1 bacterium | reverse complement strand
TAGAGCTCGGCGACGAGCTGGCCGTTGAGGGCGTTTTGCATCTTGTCGCTCAGCATATACACCAACCTCTCCGTCGAAATCAATCCCTATGGGAGGAAGCGTTCACCAATCGAGGAGCCGACGTTCGCCCTCCAGCGCGCGTACGCCGGACACCTCCTGGCTCACCTCCAACGTTCCGCGGTAGTTGCCGTCGCCGTCGCGCAACGCGAAATATCGGATGTGCACGAACTTCTCGCCTTGCCGCATCCAGAATTCCGCCGCGTCCCTGGCGCCGGCCTTGAACTCGTCGAGGATCTTGTTTACGACGTGGACGCTTTGGGGGGGGTGACATTCCTGCACCCGCTTCCCGATGATGCCGGGCGCGCGGGCGAATATCCGGTCCTTCGTCGCGGAGTAGTACCGCACCTCGTCCGCCTCGTCCACGAAGGTCATGTCCACCGGGAGATGCGTCAATATCAGATTAACCTGTTCGACGGTAAGCGTTCCCGTATCCAACGCCAGGTTATCCTTCGCGTCTACCAATCCGGTCACCTCGCTTCAGCGGCTCGGGCAACGCCGACGGCGCTACCCCTTCCACAAGCCGTGCAGGTTGCAATATTCCCGCAAGACGACGTCGCCGGCGTCGATGCAGAACGTGGCCTCGGGCGCGTCCCCGGGCTTCAGGAACTCGCGGTAGGCCTTGCCGCCGGCGACGACCTCGATCCACTCGATGTGGTGTTCCTCCGTCATCGGGTGGGCGACGCTGCCGACCTTGACCACGATGCCGTGCTCGGCGTCCTCTTTCACCGGCACGTGCTTCTCGACCGCCGCGTCGACGGTGTTCGGTTCGTAGAGCTTCATCGGCTCGCCGCAGCATACGAGCTCGCCGGCGCCGCCGTGCAGCACCTCGACGATGTTCCCGCACACCTCGCACTTGTAGATCTGTAGTATCTCCGCCATCTCGACACCCCTTTCGCTACGATTGTTCCATCGGCGTTAATTAACGTTATCCGTCGATGCGACGTTCGCCTGAGGCCGGCCCTTGCGTCGGCGCTTCCAGAATGTCGGCCCGGGCGCCCGAACCGAGCAGGCAAAAAGACGGCACCTGGACGCCCCGGTCCTCGAGCGCCACCGAAAAAATCAACTTCAGCTGGTCGCGCTCTTCCCGGGGGATCGCCTTGTCCACGATATTGCAGATGTATACCACCGCGTTCGTCAGCGAGACTTTCATGTCGGCGATTTCCCGACCCGAAAACTTGAACAGCGTCGTGAACTCGTTCCTCCGGGTAATCTCGTCCCACAGCTTGTCGTAGGCCGCCGGCGCGTCGTCCCGCAGCTCCGCGAAGAAGGCGTTGAAAGCCGCGAGGCCGGCCTCCTTTTCCGGGTCCTTAAGTTTTACCAGGTCGACCCCCACGTCCAGTATCGACATCCGGTTCAGGAACTCCTTGACGCACGCGCCCCGCAACACGTCGCCGTGCTGGGGAGCGATCACCTCCGGGAAGGGCTCCAGCTCGACTATCCTCCCCACCGTCTCCTGCACCGCCCGCTTGGAGGGCATGTATATCTGGTGGAACAGCGAAATCCCCGGCCACGAGGTTTCGTCCGCGAAGACGCCCTCGCCGCGTCGGGTATTGACGCCGCCGAGAAAATCCCCCGAGAACAGGACCCGGCTCTCGAAATCGTACAGCATCATGGACCCGCGGAAATGGCAATAATGGGCCGGGACCGGCTGCACGACGTGCCCCGTCCTCCCGATGCGCAGCGGCTCCTCTCCCCAGTTCTCCAAAAGGTAGAACCGGTTGTCGGGGATACCGATCATATTCAGCAGGCGCCACGAGTCGACCGACGCCAACACCACGGCGCGGGGCGCATTGTCGACGATGAACTTGGCGTTGGAGGTAACGTCCGGGTCCTGGTGGCTGAGGAAGACGAGGTCGACGTTATGGACGCCGCCGGCCAATTCGTCCAGCGCTCCCCACACCGCGGCCGCGTCCAGCTTCGAGCCGGGGTCGAGGACCATAATCCCTTTGGCGCCATCTTCCCCCACGAACCTCTTGACGTAGATATTCCGGTGGAGCACCTCTTCGGCGCTCTTCAGATGGTAGAATTCTTTGCCTATTTCGGAAATTTCCATACCGTCCGTCCGCCGCTCCTTCCGCCTTCCCGTCGTCGCCGACGATATAATATACGAATAAAAATCCCCGCGCGCCTTGACCTGGGTCAACGGCCCGGGCGGCCTACGGGCCGACGTGGATGTCGGGCCACGAGACCTCGAAGACCTCGAACCGCTCCGCGTTCTCGCGCTCTATCTCGAGCAGGCGGTAGTGCCCCATCTCCATCGACGCGACATAGAATATCATATTTCGCGTCGCCTCGTCGGCGTACAGGCCCGCGATGCCGCGGTAGAAGTCGTACGCCGCCGTCTCGGCCTCCATCGCCTGCTCGAACACCTTGCTCAGCGGCGTATCCTCGCCCTCGAGTTTGACCTCCGGGAACGGGACTACCTCTTTCGCCGGCAGGCAGATTTTCTTTCCGGGAAAAT
>DATKXQ010000107.1:0-13540 GCA_035528975.1 bacterium | reverse complement strand
AGCTGTCGTCCACGTTCTGGTTGCCGAAGTTCTCCATTTTCCAGCTGCAGAAGATACATTGCGGCGCGGCCATAAGTCCTCCTTTTCGGCTTTGCGGTCCCGGCGCGATTCCTATATAAATTTCTCGAAGAAATCTACGTGCTTTTCGGCGATAGCGTCCCAGGTGAACTCGCGGCCTATGGTCTCGTGGCCGTGGGCGACGAGCGCCGCCGCCAGCTCCTCGTCCGTCGCGGCGCGCAGTATCGCCGCCGCCAGCGCCTCGGCGACGGACGGGTCCACCAGCAGCGCGTCGTGGCCGTCGCGGACGAAGCGCGCCAGGCCGCCGGCGTCGGTCGCCACCACGGGCGTCCCGCACGCCATCGCCTCCAGCGCCGTCATGCCGAACGGCTCGAACTTCGACGGCAGGACGAACGCCCGGGCGCGGCGGTAGAAGTACGGGAGGTCCTCGTCGGTGACGTAGCCGGCGAACGTGACGCGGTCGGCGAGGCCGTGGAGGGCGGCCAGGTCTTTCAGCTCGTCGAGGACGCGAAGCTCGCGCTCCCGCGGGTCCGCGGAGCCGCCGCCGATGACGAGCGCGAGGCCCGAGGCCTCGGCGACGCGGCCGAAGGCGTTAATGAGGAAGTCGAGGCCTTTGTTGGTGTCTATCCGGCTCAGCGCGAAGACGAAGGGCCGCTCGGTCCCGGCGACGGCGCGGCCGTCGTCTTCCGGGTGGAACCGCTCGGTGTTGACGCCGGGCGGGATGACCACCATGTTCTCGCTCGCGAAGCCGTAGTACTGCTTGTATTTCTCCACGCTCGCGGGGTTGGTCACGGTCAGGCCGGCGGCGGCGGCGAAGACGCGCTTCTCCTCGGCTACGCGCTCGTCGAAGCGGTACAGCCGCTCCATCTCCGCCGGCTCGCCGCCCATGCGCTCGCGCTTCCAGGCGCCCAGCGAGTGGGACGTGTGCACGAAGTTCAGGCCCAGGCGCGGCGCCAGCAGCCGGCACACGTAGCCCGCGTCCCAGTAGTGGGAGTGCAGGAGATGGTAGGCGAGCTTTTCGTCGCGGATGAAGGACGCGCAGTTGTCCGCGAACTCGGGCCAGTAGGGGTACATCTCCTCTTTGATGACGAAGCGGTCCGGGCCGCAGGGGAGGCGGACGATGCGGACGCCCTCGGCGACGGGTTCGACGGACGCCCGGCTCTCGAAACGGCGGGTGTAGAGGTCGACGGCGACGCCGCGGCGCGCCAGCGCCTTCGACAGCTCGAGCACGTACGTCACCTGGCCGCCGGTATCGGTGGCGCCGAGGCGCGGCTCGGCGTCCACGTAGCCGTGAACGGAAAACATAGCCAGTCGCGAAAGTTTCATCGGTTCACCGCCGTCACGGAATAGTCCGGGTTAATCACTATGTCGGCGCGGTCCTTGAGCCGGGATATGAACTCGTGTTCGCGCGCGAGGACCCGCTCGGTGAAATCGTCGAGGACGTCGCGGCCGCGCTCGGCGCGCGCTTCCCGCGTCGCCCGGTAGTCGCGGCCTATGAAGACGCGCCGGTCGGCGTTCGTCAGGGAGGGCGTGTACGTCCCCTCGGCGATCACGAGCTTGACGCCGGCGAGGGATGCGACCTCGGCGGTCAGCTCGTCCTCCTCGAAAAGGGAGAGGGGTTTTTCGAGCTCGACGACGGCGGCGTCGCGGGCGAGGCCGAGGTGCTCGTCGAGGAGCGCGAGCCGGACCTCGCCGGGGCCCACCCACGCGAAATCCTCGAGCCGCCGGCGGTGGTTCGTTTTGGCCGGAAGGACGAAGTAGTCGTCCTGCTGGAGGACGAGGGCCGGGACGCCGTCCTCGGCGGCGAGGCGCGCGAGTTCGGCCGCGGTCTCGGACTTGCCGGACCCGGACTCGCCGCCGACGGCCACGACGAAGCGGCCGGGGGCGCGTTTGAGGTCGTCGCGGATGAGGTCGTAGACGGCCCGGGCCGCGGCCGTGTGGTGCGGCTTTATTTTGAGGATGTCGCCCTTCATGACGATGCGCGGCCGGGGCAGCCGGGGAACGACGGCCCCTACGGTTTCGGGCGGCGCTTATTTAAATATAACTTATACGCTCGGGGCCGTCAAGCGCGGCCGAACCGTAAATGTTTGATTTCGTATATAGGATGTGTTAAAATTTCCGGAAATGTCTCGCGAGTTGGAGAAAGAAGTCCGGCTTACGCAGTGCACCTCCGCCGCGGGTTGAGCGGCCAAAGTGCCGGCCGAGGCCCTGGCCGAGTTCCTCGCGGAGTTGCCCGCGCCCGAACACCCGATGCTGCTCGCCGCCACGAGCTACGGCGAGGACGCCGCCGTATATAAGATAAACGACGAGCAGGCGTTGATCGCGACGGTCGATTTCTTCACGCCCATCGTGGACGACCCCTTCGACTACGGCCGCATCGCCGCGATGAACGCGCTGTCGGACATTTACGCCATGGGCGGCAAGCCTTTCCTGGCTTTGAACGTCGTGGCCTTCCGGTACGGCGATTTGCCGGACGAGACGTTGAAGCAGATACTGAAGGGCGGCGCGGCCACGTGCGAGCAGGAAGGCGTCCTCCTGGCCGGCGGCCACACCGTTACGTCGCCGGATATCCTGTACGGCCTGGCCGCGCTCGGTTTCGTCCACCCCGACCGCGTCATAACCAACGACCGCGCGAAGGCCGGCGACGCGCTGGTCCTGACGAAGGCGCTCGGCACCGGCGTCATCCAGACGGCCGTGAAGATGGGGGAGTGCCCGCCGGAGGCGGCGGCGGCGGCCCGGGCCGGCATGCTCGCGAGCAACGGCAAGGCGGCCGCCGCCATGGTCGAGGCCGGGGTCGTATGCGCGACGGACGTCACGGGCTTCGGCTTCTTCGGTCACGCGCTGGAGATGGCGCGGGCGTCCGGCGTCGGCATCAGGGTCTTCGCGTCGCGGGTGCCGACGCTGCCCGGGGCGCTGGAATTGGCGGACACGTACGTGCCCGGCGGCCTCGTCAAAAATTTAAAGTTCACGGAACCGCACGTCGACGCGGCGGACGGCGTCGGGCCGGCGATGATGAACCTGCTCGCCGACCCGCAAACGTCGGGCGGCCTGTTGGTGGCGCTCGCGCCGGACCGCGCGGCCGCTTACGCGGCGGCAGCGGGACCCCCGGCGGCCGTGGTCGGCGAGGTCTTCGAGGCGGCGACCCCCGTTATCGAAGTGTTAAGTTAAAACCGCTAGCGAGCGGTGGGATTTACCTGGAGGTTAGCGATGAGGTATCTAGCTGCGGCTCTAGCTCTGTTTGTGGTCCTGTCTGCGTTCGTGTCGTGCCGCAAGGGCCCCAAAGACGAGGAAATACTACCGCCCCCCAAGATCGTGAAGAGCATCCCCGTCGACGCCAATCCCTTGCGGAAGACGTACGAGGCCGAGGAGCTCGGCCCCGAAGTGTCGCGCGGCGATTTGACCTCCGACCCCGCGGCCTCGAACCAGATGGCCTTGTACGTGAAACCCGGCGACGTGAAGCTCGACGAATACGCGGCGTGGGGACCTTACGAGGAGATCTCTCCCGGCACCTATCTCGCGCGGTGGCGCCTGAAGGCCGCGAGCCTCCCGCAGAACGACGACCCGATTCTATGGCTCGATATCTCGGGTTACCCCAAAGCGGATCGGGAAAGTTATAAAATGATAATGTCGAAGGGTTTGCAAGCCAAGGATTTCCCGGATCCGGAAAAATACTATACGTTTAAAGTCCAGTTCGACGTCACCGAGCCGTTCATATTCGAGCTGCGGACGCAATATCTCCAGGAGGTCGAGCTCTGGATCGACTGGACCAGTCTGGAGCTGGCGCAGTAGGGCGTGGCGCCGTGCGGCCGGGGAGCGGGCCCGCGGGCCCGCGCGCGCTTCCGTTTTAATCGGCCGCGGCGAGGTCCTCGAGCTTGAGCGTCCGGTTGACGCGGACGAAAACCACGCGCCCCGCTTCGAATTTGAGCTCCACCGTGCCGTAAAACCGTTCCCGCGCCAGGCGACCTAGATAAAGCACTAATTCCTTGAGCATGGCCGAACACGACCTCCTTTCTCGGTGCTATATAGTATATAGCATATAGCTAACCCGGTGTCAAGCCCTTTCTTGGCCCGGGCGGCGCTTGACAAGCGTTATTCCGGGTGTTAGGATTAAAGGTTATATAGGTGGAGTTTAACCCGAGAGCCGGCGTCGGAGATAGCGGCCGCCGAGGCGAATACGAACTCATAGCGACGGAGCTCGAGGCGGGGCGCCGCGTCGACCCGGAAGTACTGGGCGCGTATCTGAAGGGCGCCCTCCGGTCATACGACGAAGCGGACGAGGCTGCGCGGTACGGATTGCGGCACCGCCTGGGCCGGTTGGAACATCTGCTGTCGCGGGGGGGCCAGTTCGAGGAGGCGGACGCCTTTTACCGGGCGCGGCTCGAGCTCGTCCGGCTGGAATATCGCGCCCGTTTCCGGGACTACCGGGACGTGACGGCGCTGGTGCGGTCCTGGCTTTTTCGGTTCTGGCGTTTTACGTGTCGGTACGGGACCAGTGCCGGGCGGCTGGCGTGGGTAACTTTCAACGTCGGATTCTGGTTCTCGGTACTGTATTTCGTTTTAGACGTTTTGACGATACGGTTTTTGGGCCAGCACGCCTTCGGCGCCCACGCCCTGGTTTCGTACGGCAGTTATTTCGTCATCGGGTTTGAAGGGCTATTTCCCGGGACGGCGGCCTTCTTGTCCAACACGTTTGCGGGTCAGCTCGTCCTGGCCGTCGAGAACGGGATAGGCGCGGTTTTACTTTTATCGCTCGTAACGCTGGCGGCGCGGAGGGTTTGGCGCGGCCTCGGCTAAGAGGCCGGGGTCCCGGCCGCCCTGGAGGATCGATATGAAGAGATTACTTGCGTCGGTAATAACGCTTGCGGTCGCGGCGGGTGTCGCCGGCGCGGCGGAAGAGGGGTCTTCGGCCGCGGCGTTTCTGAAGATAGGCGTCGGCGCCCGGGCCGCCGCCATGGGCGAGGCCCAGGTGGCCGTCGCCGAGGGGCCGGACGCGCTGTATTGGAACCCGGCGGGTCTCGCGGCCTACGACCGCGGCGCCGTGTCTTTCTCCCACAACGAGTGGCTCGAGGACGTCCGGTACGAGTATTTAGGTTTGTCCTACCCGCTGCTCAACGTGGGTACTTTCGCCTTCACCGCGGGGCGCGTGAGCATGGGCGAGATCGAGGGCCGCAACGAGCAGGGCGACCCCACCGGGACCTTCAGCGCCAGCGACATGGTCCTCTCGTTCGGCTACGCGCGTCGGCTGTGGGGGATCCTCTCGGTGGGCGCCGGGGCCGAGTACGTCACGGAGAAGATAGAGAACGAGAGCGCGGCCGCGTTCGCCGGGACCGCGGGCGCGATGGTGGACACGACGCTGCCCGGGCTGGCCGCGGGCGTCTCGGCCTCCAACGTCGGCGGCGAGTTGAAGTTCATAGAAGTGGGCGACCCGCTGCCGCTGGTCGTGCGCGCCGGCCTGGCGTACCTTTTGCCTTTCGGCGGCGATACCAACGAGCTCACCGTCGCCGCGGACATGGTGAAGTTCAACGACAGCGACGACGTAAAGTTCAACGGCGGCGTGGAGTACTGGTTCATGGGGACCGTAGCGGCGCGGGCCGGCTACAAGGCCAACTACGACCTGGACGGCATTACCGGCGGCCTGGGCTTCAAGTACTCTCCCGCCGCGAAGCTGGGCCTCGCAGCCGACTACGCCTACGCCGACATGGGCGTCTTCGGCGCCACCCACCGCATCTCGGTCGGGATGTTGTTTTAAGAGAGAGCGGCGCTATCGCAGAAGTATATTGGGCCGGCGATTTCGCCGGCCCTTAGTCTATTACGGGTATCGGCCCGGGCGGCCTCGAAGGCCGGCCTCCCATTTTACCTGTCGTCCGGGGCGGCTTTTCCTTTGCGGCCCGGGCGGGCCTATGTTATATTCCATTCGGGTTTAAAGATATAAAACGTTCCCTCGCCAACCGCCTTAAACGCGGGAGGGATAAAGAGATATGAGGCTATTACGCACGTACGGTTGGACCGTCGCGGCGCTGGTCGCCGCGGCGACGGCGGCGTGGGCCATAGGCGAGTTGACCATCACCAACCCGCCCGACGAGTCGCAGTTCACGCCCGGCCAGGTCGTCCGCATCACGTGGCGCAATATGACGACCAACCCGATAGACGTCTGGCTCAAGTGGGAAAGCCGGCGCGAAAAGATCGGCGAGTACGGCACCGAGACGGACGGCATGACGTTGTGGCGCGCCCCGGCGGACCGCGGGGGCGAGTACCGCATCGTCGTAGAGGAGGCCGGCGGCCTGGGCTCGAGCTCCACGATAAACATAACCCTCGTCGGCGGAGCGCCCGTGCTGCCCGAGGTCTACGCCACGCCGAATCCGTTCGACCTCTCGGCGGGCGCGGCTCGGCTTACGTTCGCCGGCGCGCCCGGGGGTTCGAGCGCGACCATCTTCGACATGTTGGGCCGGGAGGTCGCCGAGCTATCGGGCGACCCTCTCCAGTGGGACGGCCGCAACGAGCGGGGCGACCTGGTCTCGGGCGGTACGTACATGTTCGTCGTCGAGCTTCCTTCGGGCGACAAGCACACCGGCAAGATAGCGGTCGTGAAGTGAGCAGGGCGCCGGTTTCGCTCGCGGTCCTCGTGTTTTCGTTGCTGGCGCCGGCGGTGGGCGCCGGCGGCATCCGCGCCGTATCCGTAGACGTCTACGAGGTTTATTCCGAGCTTACGGTAGCGCTGGACAAGGCCGTACCGTTCACCTGCGAGGCGGGCGCCGAGCCGCACACGCTCATGCTCACGGTCGGCGCCGAAGCTCCGAAGGAGTTGGCGGCGGCGCCGGCGGGCCGGCTCGCCGGCATCCGCGTCGCCCGCGCGAAGGGCGCGACGACGTTCGTCATCACGACCGCCGCGGACGCCGGCCCCTTCCGGGCCTACCTGCAGCGGGAACCCGTCGCGGTAGTGGTCGACGTCTATCGGCGGTTGGACCTCGGCGCCGCGCGGCGCGAACCGGTCGCCGGGCGTCTCTTGCGCGGCCGGAAGCTTTTGCTGGTGGACGACGACGACGGCCCGGGCAACGGCAATAAATACAGCGTCGACGTCGACGCGAAGTATACCGCGGCACTCGAGCGCCTCGCCGTCCCGTTCGACGTCTACGTGGTCCGCGCCGGCCGCGACGGGCCGGCGGCCTCGAAGCTGGCGGAGTACCCGCTCGTCATATGGTTCAACGGCCTGGACGCGCGGCCGGTCGTCATTTCGCGGGCGGACGAGGCCGCCATGGCGGCGTACGTGGAGGGCGGCGGCCGCCTGTTATTGGTGTCGCAAAATTACCTGTCGGACGCGTCGAAAGGCCGGACGCCTTTTTGCCGCGAGACGCTGGGCATAACGTCGTATACCGCCGATACGCAGGTGGACGCGGTCGCGGCCGGAAGCGAGGTTCCCTTGCCGCAGCCCGCGTACCGCCTCTCTAACGACCTCACTATCATCGGCAACTGGGGCGACGGCTTCCGGGCGCCGGCCGGCGCGACGGTGCTGTTCACGGGGCCCGAGGACGGCCTCTGCTACGGTATGGCGCGGGCCGGGGGCGCGGGGAAGGTGGCGTTCTTCTCGTTCGCGCTCGAGAACGTCGGCTACGAAAACCGCATCGCGGACATCGTCGAGGCGACGGTGGGCGAGCTGTCGAAGGATTAACTCCGCTTTCGCGCGGCGGCCCGCCGGCTCGGCCGGTTTTATTAAACGCCGCGTTTGTAGGCCATGAAAATATTGGGGATAGACCCGGGCCTGACCGGTTCCGGCTTCGGCTGCGTCGAGAGCCGCGGCCGGGAGTATTACAAGCTATACACGGACACGGCGGCGCCCCCCGCGAAGTGGCCCGTCCCCGAGCGCCTCGCCGCCTTGCGGAACTATACCCTCGAGATCCTCGCCGCCGTCAAGCCCGAAATCGTCGCGGTCGAGACGCTCTTCTCGCACGTCGAGCATCCCAAGACGGGGCTCCAGATGGCGCAGGCGCGGGGCGTCATACTCGAGGCGTGCGCCGCGGCGGGGATGGTCGTCCAAGAGTACGCGCCGCGCCGGGTCAAGCAGGCGGTCGTGGGCGCCGGGGGCGCGTCCAAGGAGCAGGTCTCGCGCATGGTAGTGAGACACCTTAATTTGAAGGAGGAGCCGGCCACGCAGCACGAGGCCGACGCGCTGGCGCTCGCGCTGTGCGCCCACTTCCTGGGCGGCCGCCCGGGCGACGCGAGATGATCTCCCACCTGCGAGGGGTCCTGCTGCGGAGGAGGCGCGACGGCGTGGTGGTGGAGGCCGGCGGCGTCGGCTACGACGTATTGCTGCCCGGCGCGGTGGCCGCCCAGCTCGAGGGCGTCCAACCGGGCGACGAGATCTCGCTCGTCATCTCCTATCACCTGGTCGCGACGCCTTCGCGCATCACGCCGCTCCTCGTCGGCTTCGTCAACTACGTCGAGCGGGAGTTCTTCGAGCATTTCATCTCGGTCTCGGGGATAGGCCCCAAGGCCGCGGCGCGGGCGTTAACGCTCCCGTTCGCCCGCGTGGCCCAGGCCATAATCGAGGGGGACGTGGCCGGGCTGACGCTGTTGCCGGGCGTGGGCCGCAAGCGCGCGGAAGAGATAATCCACCAGCTGAAGGACAAGGTGGCCGCGGCGGCGCTGTGCCGCCCGACGGCCGAAGCGGCGCCCCCCAGCGCCGCGGCGGCGTTGCTCGAGGCGGAGGCCGTGCTCGAGCAGCTCGGCTACGGCCGGGCCGAGATAAAGAATATGCTCGAGGGCCTCGGCGACGGCGCCCGTGACTGCGGCACCGCCGAAGAGGTCCTGGCGCTCATCTACGCGCGCCGGAGGGCCGGGTGATGGCCGAGGCCACGCGCAACGAGCTCATCGCCCGGGAGGAGAAGCCGGAGGACGCGACCTTCACCGCGCCGCTGCGGCCGCGCCGCTTCGACGAATTCGTCGGCCAGAAGGCGGTGTTGGATAATTTGAAGATCGCGGTGGCGGCGGCGCGCGAGCGCGACGAGCCGCTCGACCATCTGCTCCTGTACGGCCCGCCGGGCCTCGGCAAGACGACCCTCTCCCACGTCGTCGCCAACGAGTCGGGCGTGAGCATCACGGCGACCTCCGGGCCGGCCCTCGAGCGCCCGGGCGACCTCATGGGCATTTTGACCAATCTCGGCGAGGGCGACATCTTGTTCGTGGACGAGATCCATCGGCTGCCGCGCGTGGTGGAGGAGTTCCTGTATCCCGCACTCGAGGAATTCAAAATAGATTTCATCCTGGACAAGGGGCCGGAGGCGCGGACGGTGAAGTTCAACCTCAAGCACTTCACGCTCATCGGCGCCACGACGCGCGTGGGGTTGCTCACGACGCCGCTCCGCGACCGCTTCGGCCTCTTCCACCACCTGGAGTTCTACCCCCCGGCCGACCTCGAGACCATCCTGTCGCGCTCGGCGACGATACTGGACTTGCCGCTGACGGCGGCGGGGGCGAAGGCCGTGGCGCGGCGGGCGCGGGGGACGCCGCGCGTGGCGAACCGGCTGCTGCGCCGCGTCCGCGACTACGTCCAGGTGAAGGGCCGCGACGAGGTGGACGAGGAGGCCGCGGCCGAGGCGCTGAAGTTGCTCGGCATCGACGAGGAGGGGCTGGACGCGCTCGACCGGAAGGTTCTCGGCATCATCATCGAGACCTACGACGGCGGCCCGGTGGGCCTCAAGGCGCTGGCGGCGACGCTCAACGAGGAGGAGGACACGCTGGCCGACGTCGTCGAGCCGTTCCTGCTCAAGGCCGGGTTCCTGGGGCGGACGCAGCGCGGCCGCGTCGCGACGCGGCGGGGCTACGAGCACCTGGGGAAGAAACCTCCCCGGGACGTTTTGGAGATCGAACAACTACCCTTCGAACCCGACGGCGGTTATAACGGGTTATAAATTATGTCCGAGCTACTCGAGATAACGCCGGCCGAAGCGCGCGCGGAGATGCTCGCGCTCATCCGCGAGGTCGCCTACGCGGAGGGAGACTTCACGCTGGCCTCGGGCAAGAAGAGCACGTACTACATCGACGGCCGCCTCGTCACTATCCACCCGCGCGGCGCCGTCCTGACCGGGGTCCTCTTCCTCGAAGAAATACGCGATATCGTGGAGGAGGGCGGCCGGCTGGGCATAACGGGCCTCACGATGGGGGCGGACCCGATAATCACGGCGACGGCGGCGGTGGCCGCGCTCAAGGGGCGCGAGCTGTACCCGTTCTACTGCCGCAAGGAACCGAAGGGCCACGGCGCGGGCCGCCAGCTGGAGGGCTTCTTCGAGCCGGTCGAGCGCTGCGTCGTGGTCGAGGACACGGCGACGACGGGGGCCTCGGCGCTCAAGGCCGCCGCGGCGGCGAAGGCCGCGGGCATCGCGCCGGTGGCGGTCGTGCTCTTAGTAGACCGCGAGGAGGGCGCCCGGGAGGCCGTCGAGGCGGCGGGGCTGGAGTTCAGGTCCGTGTATACTATAAGGGATTTGAAAGGGGAATAATCTTTAAACGTTCGAACCGGCCCGTAGCCCTATTTCCGATATGAAGAAGAGGAAGAAAACCCGCAAGAAGCTCCACCGCCTCGACAAGATAATGTGCCTGGAGGGCGAGTGGTCCGCGGACATCCGCAGCGAGGAGTCCGTCAAGCCGCTCTTGCAGACGCTCCAGCGGCGCGGCGAAATAAAATACATCTACCGCCGGTGCGGTACCAAGTCCGAGTTCGAGTACTACCTGCGCCTCAAGAAATACTACCGCGACTACCGCATCGTTTACCTGTCGTTCCACGGCGCCCGGGGCAAGCTCAAGCTCTCGCCCGACGAGGTCATCACGCTGGCCGAGATCGCGGACATCGCCCACGGCGCGTTCAAGAAAAAAATCGTGTACTTCGGAAGCTGTAAGACCCTGAAAGCTGTGGACGAGCAGCTCAAGGATTTCCTGAAGAAGACCGGCGCCGCGGCCGTCGCCGGGTACACGAAGGACGTGGGGTGGGTGGAGTCGAGCGCCTTCGAGCTGTTGTTTTTATATTGGGCGGCGTATTATAAAAGGCCGGCCTACCTGCTGCGGAAGCTCTCGTCGCGGTACGCCCGCTTGCAGAAGTTGATGGGGTTCCGCTACTACACGTGATGAAGGCCGCGGGTAGGCGGACAGATGCGGCGCCGGCGGGCGCCTTTTTTATTTGAATACGTAAACCGCCTGCTCGTCGCCGGCGGCCGGAAACGCGCCGTCGTCCCTGGCGCCGAAGAGGTCGTAGTAGCGCGCGGAACGTTCGTAACTCACGGTAATATATTAATACCGTAGGCCCGGGCAAGGCACGCCGGCGATAATATAGCGCGCGGGCCCTAACTGCGTTTATACTTTTTCGACCTCACGCATAGCGCGCGGGCGACGGAACACGTCGGCCGGAAGGATGCCGCGCTTGACGGATTACGCCCGAAAGCCCGACCGAGTCATGGCGTTGCGGACGGGTTCGACCGTACGAAGTACACGAAGTACATACCGGGTGTGATCTCGGCGTGCGACAGGACGTATTCGCTACGGAAACGCGGCGACATCGCCATCTCGTACGCCGCGGGCCACCGCATTTTATTAAATAATTCCTCGAAGGAGACCGGCGTGGAGGTAAAGATTAAGTCGTATACAAGGACATAGTCCGGCTTTTTGTCCAGAATATAGTCGGTGGCGGAAAGCCCGTGGCCGGGCAAGGTGAACGTCCTTTTGCCGTGGCGGGCGATATAAGGGTCCGTTAGGCCCAACATATCTACGGTGTAAAGGCCGCTATAGTAAGGGATGATCCCGGCTGCGGTCGTCGCTAAAGTCGCTCCCGGCGGCGCGTTCTCGCCGAGCCATTTTCCGGCGACGACGTGCAATTTTTGCGGCTCCCGGTACTGTCGCGCATAGTCGAGACCCGCGATGAATTGCAATAGAGAAGTTGCGACGAGGGCCCCGGCCAGCGCGGCCAACGTCCAACGCGGCACCCACCGGGCAGCGTTCTCGAGGTCGTATAAGGCCGCGGCGACGGCGACGAGGACGAGCGGGATTACCGGTTGATAGAAGCGGTCTGTGGGGTTCATGTCGCCGCCCACTAGGATCACGTACGTTACGAAGATGGCTACGAGGGCTACCCAGGGGTAAAAAACCTTGCGCGGCTTTGCGGCGAGAGGCAGGAGGAGTAAAAAAGGCGTGAATCGGAGGACGAAGGTCACCGTATATTTCAGCCCGTACTTGAGCGTTTCCCCCTCGGGCCGCACCTTTGCGTAGAAGGTGTTGGGAAAGAACGAGTGGTAGTATGCGAGGCGCCAGCTCTCGTACGCGGCGGCGGCCAGAGCGAAAGTGCCGAGCCATATGGCGAAGCGCCGGGGGTTGGCGCGCGCCGTCGCGGCGTAGAAGGGCAAAGCGGCCAGGAATACGAGCGCGCCGTCCGGCCGGGTCAAAAAAGCTAATATTAATAGGATTACGGAGAAAGGTCTCTTGGCCGGGGCGGCGAACTCCTCGCCGACACGCCACGCCGCGGCCGTTACGATTAAGACGAAAAGAGCCGTCTCCAAACCCTGCGCCGCCTCCAGCAGGAAGTTGCCGTTGGCCGCGAGCATGGCCGCGGCAACGACCGCCAAATACTCGTTGGCGTAGCGGCGTGCTATCCAAGCGGTTAATATAATCGCGCCCAGGCTGGCGGCGACGCCGAGCCACCGCCCGGCAAGCGGCGCCCCGATGCCGGCTTTGACCGAGGCTGCGATTAAAAGCGTCCAGAGAAAGTTCGTGTAACCTTCGACGCGTTCGCCGACGTTGTAGACGAGGCCGTTTCCCGCTACCAGGTTCTCCGCGTACCGGAACGAGATGTACGCGTCGTCCTGGATTATTTCGCCGAAGGAGGCCTCCCCAAGCGCCGCGGCCAGGCATACCGCGCCGACGCCAACTATAAAAAATATCCGGCTCTTTTTACCCGTCGGCTTCATTACAGGCTAATTTTAATAATACCGCTTCGGGCCTTTAACCCTTCTTGGCCGATTCCCACAGGCCCACGACGCCGCCCGCCGGGTCTTCGAATATCGCGTACCAGCCCATGTCGCCCACCGCCGCTTTCGGCGTCGTTATCTTACCGCCGGCGGCCTCGACTTCCTTCGCCTTTTCATCTACGGAGGCGACGAAGATGTAGACGAGGCAGGCCGCCTCGCCGCACGTGCACGGCTCTTTGACGAGGTTGAAACCGCCGCCGGGGCCGTCGTCGGGCGTCCACATGGCGTAATCCGTCTTCGGGTCGACCTCGACCTTCCACCCGAAGACCTTCTCGTAGAACGCCTTGGATGTGGCGAAGTCGGTCGTCGGGATCTCTATGTGGCATATCTCGTGCATAATGGCTCCTTTCCCTAAACGGTTATGACGTAAGTCTATTTAATAAATTTCTGTTTGACCCATTCCAATTGGTCGATCCCGAACTGGAAGTCGTCCTTGGGAATACTATTCCGCCGGCGGCAATTCTTGTTTTCGCACGGCGACGGTGAAAGAACCGTAGCGGCCTATGTCGTACTTGTTCTCG
>DATKXQ010000106.1:0-2658 GCA_035528975.1 bacterium | reverse complement strand
CCGCGGGCCGTTAGGGACTCAGAGATTAGGAGCTTAGATATGAAAAAGATCGGCATCGTGGCCCTGGCGCTTTCGCTGGCCGTACCGGCTCTGGCGTTCAAGGTATTTTACCGCGACGGCAAACCGGTGCGACATACGAGGGCGCAGATGCCGTGGACGATGCGGTTCAACGGCCAGGGCACGCCCGACTGCTCGGGCGAGTTTGCGGCGCTCGCCGCGGCGCTCGACACGTGGTCCAACGTATCTTGCCAGTGGTACCGGAACAGGCGCGGCTCGAACACGAGCACCATAAATTACGGCAGCGACGGCATTAACCTGTGCGTCTGGTACGAGCCGGGCTACTCGGGCCAGGGTTCTTGGCCCTGGGCCGCGAGCGCGATCGCCGTCAACGTCTTCTGGATGATGGACGCCGGGACGTTTTGGCAGGTTGTCGAAAACGACGTATGCTTCAACGGGTATAACTACACGTGGTCCGACAGCGGCCAGGCGCTCCGGATGGACGTCGCCAACATCGCCACGCACGAGTTCGGCCACAACCTCGTCCTGGACGATCTTAAAGACCCGCGCTGGAGCGAGGTTACGATGTACGCCTACGCGGCCGCTGGCGAAGTCAAGAAGCGTTCGCTTCACCAGGACGACGTAAATGGGATCCGGTTTATGTACCCCAACGCCGCCGTGACGCTCGAGTCGTTCACGGCGAAGCCGCACGACGGCAACGTCGTAGTGGCGTGGAAGGCCGCGGTGGAAGTCGACCACGCCGGCTACAACCTCTTCCGCGTCGAGGACGCGGGCGGCGACGCGGCGTACGCGAAGCTGAACGAGGCGCTGATAACGGGCCGGTCGCCGTACGGCTACGTCGACGCGGACGTCAAGGCCGGGACGGCGTACAAGTATCTCCTGGAGGCCGTGGACCTGACCGGCCACAAGGAGCAGTTCGGCCCGGTGCGCGCAAAGCTGCCGGCCGGCTCGAAGCACGTCTTCGCGCTGGCGCAGAGCTACCCCAACCCCGCTCGCGATAGCGCGACGATAAAGTTCTCGCTGGCGGCGGCGGGCGACGTCACGCTGGCGGTATACGACCTGAGCGGCCGGCGGGTGGCGACGCTGGCGTCGGGCGCCGCGGCGTCAGGCGAGCGGGAAATAGTGTGGAACCTGACGGACGACGGCGGCGCCGCGGTTCCGCCGGGGGTATACGTCTACCGGCTGCAAACGCCGGGCGCGGCCGCCACAAGGCGGCTCGTCGTCGCGCGCTAACGGCGCGTATTAAGGGCCCGGCCGCGTGCGACGGGCCCTTTTTCATGCGGGGGCGTCCTGACCCGGTTTCGCCGGCCGAGTACGCGACCCGCGTTAAATTAAAATTAGACAAACGCAGGTTTTACGGCTATAATTATATTATAATGGGTCAGTAGTCCGAACTCCAAACCCAAGGAGGTACGTTATGCGGCGAAGGTTATTCGGAACGGCGGTGCTGGCGGCCGTGTGCGCCGCGGCCGCGGGCGCGTTGATGGTCGCGTTGACGACCGAGGATTTGGTGAGCCACTCGTCCCTGGTCGTCGTGGGGACGGTGGACGGCGTCACGTCGTACCCGCCGGACGGGAGCGGCATGATCTACTCGGAGGCGACGGTCCGGGTTAGCGCCGCCGTCGTCGGCGCGACGAGCGAGGAGGTCGTAACGGTCCGGTATATGGGCGGCGAGTACGACGGCCTCGTGTTCGGCGTGACGGTGGAACCGACCTTCCGCGTCGGCGAGGAAGTAGTGCTCTTTCTATTGCCTACCGGGGATGGGGTTTACAGATGCCCGGACGGCGTTCAGAGTAAGCTGTCGGTGGTGGACGGGACGGTTCTACCGGCCGGCGAGACGTTAACCGCGTATCTAGCCAAGGTGACGGTGGCCGCGGGCCAATAGGCCGCGAGAGAGGGGTAGAGACGTGAGAGCATTATTTCTAACCGTATCGGCACTTATCGTTGCGGTACCGGCGTTCGCTTTTAAGGTGTATACCTACGAAGGGCTTCCTTGTTACCATACGATAGACCAGATGCCGTGGACGATGAGGATAAACAATCTGGGCACACCAGACTGTACGGACGAATTTACCCAAGTCGAAACCGCCCTCCGTACATGGTCTAACGTGACGGGCCAGTGGTACCGTAACGCCCGGGGTCCTAATACGAGCATATTAAATTACGGTTACGACGGTACGAACTTGATAGTATGGTACGAACCGGGCTACACGGGTTCGGGTCAAAGTGGGTGGCCTTTCCCCGCGGGGGCGAGTGCGGTAATCTCGTTTTGGGGCCAAGACATGGGGTCGTTCTATAAAATCCTCGAAAACGACCTTTGTTATAATGGATAGAACTATTCATGGTCCGATAGCGGCGCGTCGGGCCGGATGGACGTCCAGAACACCGGTGCCCACGAGCTCGGCCATAACCTCATGTTAGCTGACTTGACCGGGTCGACCGAGCGAGAATTTACTATGTACGTCTATACGTACACGGGCGAGACGAAGAAGCGCTCGCTGGAATACGACGACATCGACGGCATCCGGTACCTTTACAACTACCAGAACGTCAGGTTGGACGAGTTCACGGCGAAGCCGCACGACGGCAACGTCGTAGTGGCGTGGAAGGCCGCGGTGGAAGTCGACCACGCCGGCTACA
>DATKXQ010000105.1:0-14615 GCA_035528975.1 bacterium | reverse complement strand
GACTTCGAAATCCAAACGCTCCCGCGCGGGAAAACCGTCGTCGACGACGACGGCGAACCGCGTCCGCACCAACGCCTCCTCCAACTCCGCCATGTAGAAAGGTTGCGAATAATATTGCAAAAGATTGAATATCATCCGCCGGTTTACGTTGAGGTCGTACGCCACGTCCAACACGGCCCCCGGGACCACCCGCTCCATGGATATCACTTTGTAACCGTTCGAATCCTTTATAGAAACGGCGTCGATCACCTCGTCGCCGTCCGCGTGGGTCCGCGCCTGCTTTATCTCGGTCCCCGCGTCCGCCATAACCGTGATCTCGCCCCACCGCTCGCGGCCCGCGTCGTTCATTATTTTTATCAGATTGTGGTTGTGCTCGCGGAAAGTAAAATCGGCGTTGATATATACGACCGTCTGGTCGAGGAGCATGGCGACGTCCGCCTGCGGGTAATCCTCGTCCTTCACGTCCCGCGACAGCAAATCGTCGACGTCGACCGCGAGGGCCCTCGTGACGGCATCGGCCGGAAGGCCTCCCTCCCGCTCCAGGTAATACCGCGTTCGGTAGTCGCTCGTGTTCAATGCCAGAGATTCGCGCAGGACCGCGAACCCCCGCTCGCGGGCGCCGAGGCCGCAAAGGTAGTAACCCCCCTGGCGCCTTATTTCGGAGGACCGGGGCAGCGCCGCCGCCCCCTTCGCAAACCATTCTCGCGCGCCGGCCTCGTCGCCGCGACGCGCGGCCAGGTCGGCCAGACCCAGGTACGCATCCTCGCTGTAGGGATCGAATTCCAGTATTTCGCGGTACTGGGCTTCCGCCTTGTCCGTCTCGCCGCGGAAGAGATACGTCTCGGCCAGGTTGGCGCGAGCGTCCGCGTCGTCGCCCTTAACGGAAACGTATTTTTCGTAGTACGCGACGGCGCGCGACGTGTTGTCGTTGTCGTAGTAGTAATCGGCGAGTTGGAGCAGCGCCCGGTGGGCCCCCGGGTTCAGCGCCAACGCCGCGTCCGCCCGCCGCAGGAGCTCCCCTTCCCAACCCTCGCGGGCGGCGATATCGACCAGGCCGCAAATCGACGATACGTAATCCGGCTCGGCGGCGAACGATTCCCGGTAGTAATCCACCGCCTCGTCGCGCTTCCCCTCGAACGAGGCGAACACGGCCAGCTCTTCGGTAGCTACGACGCAGGAAGGGTCCTCGGCCCGGGCGCGCCGCAGCTGCGCCTTGGCGTCGGCGAGGTTGTACTCCCCGCCCGCCAATATCCGACCGTAAGCGCCGGCGACGTAAAAAAGCGCGCAGGCCGGCGCCGCCGCCGTCGCCCGGTTTATCTCCCCCACGCCCGCCTCGTAATCGCTCTCGGCGTAGTCGCCGAACGCGCGATAGAACCGCGCCATAGGGCCGCGCGACGGCGATTCCGCGGCAACCTCTACCGGGACGGCCGGTACGCCGCGCGCGTCGAAATCGGCCGCCGCGGGCGCGACGGCCACCGGCTCGAAACCGTCACCCCGTAGAACCCTCGCCGCAAAAACCCAACGGCCGTCGGTATTGAAAATCGCGTCGTTGTTTTTCAACGTCTTTATCAACAGCCGCTGCCGCCCCCCCGGGGTTCGAAAGAGACCCCGGTGCAGCGAACGGCTCGGCCCCGTCGCGGGGTGGTTCGACAACACCTCCGCGCCGCCGACGAACGCGCGGAACCAGTCGTCCGTCCGCACCTCGAGCCAATATTCGCCCGCCGGCAGCTCGAACGTCGTCGTGGCGTACGCGACGCCCATGTTGAAGCCGAGCGCCCCGCCGACGTCCACGCGGCCGAACTTGCCGGCCACGACGCGCCACGCGGCGTCGCCCAGCGTTACCGCCGGCGAATCGCCAATCTCGAGCTCGGGCTCGAAGGGCCGTTCGATATCGGCCAGGCCGAACGCGTTGAATATGCCGCACACCGCGAATTCGTCGACGTAACCCCGCTCGCTCGCCAGCGCGGCGGCGTCCGCCCACCGGCCGAATTGAAGCAACAGCGGTTCCGCGACGCGTTCCGCCGCCTCCCGCGTCGCGGGCGGGCAGCCGGGCCGCGCCGCAAGGGCCAACAGGAAATCCGGCGTCTCGGCGTACCCGTTCGCGACGCCGTCGAAAAACCGCAACGTCGGGACGAGCGCCGTCGCGGCGTCGCCCCCGGGGTAGAGCTCGAGGTAGCGGCGCCAGCGCTCGAAAGCGGAAGGTATGCGGCCCTGCGTGAAATCGAGCCACGCCGCCCCTTCCAGGGCCGCGGCGTCGTCCGCGTCGGCGGCGAGGGCGCGCGCGAAATACTCGCGGGCCGCCTCCTCGTCGCCGGTATAGGCCATCGCCAACCAACCGGCGCGGCCCCATTCTCCGGCGGCCCGGGCCGAGGCCAGAGCGGCCGCGGCCTCGCCTTCGTCGGTCACGCCCAGGAAGTCGTCCCCTACGCCCAGCGCCGGCGCGGCAAGGGCGAGGGCCCATATGGCGACTAACGGAATAAATCTTTTAAGGGTCATTTCCAAACCGCGGTTCGATTCCCAAAACGTTAACTCGAATATTACGATAGCGCGCTCCCGCTGGCAAGGAAAACAAAAATCAGCGCTTTTTGTGGGGAGCCTCGAATACCGATTGCTCTTTCGCGATCTCCAAAATGTTGTCGCGGCTTTCGCCGTAGGCCACGTGGCGCGCGGCCAGAAGGCCCATTTTTATGGAATGGTCCATGTTGTTGTAACGGAAGAGGCCGCCCCGCCCGATCGTCAATAAGTTCTCCAGCGGCCATACGAACTCCAACACGGCCCGCAGTTTATCCTTGTAGTCGATGTCGTAGATGGGATAAGAATATTCGTCGAACGAGCTGCCGTAGGCTTCGACGTCGCGGGCGAGGTCCAGGTCGACCGCCGCCAGGTCCGGCATACAGATTTCCTTCACTTCCTCGTCCGACATCCGCCATTTCTCGTCGCCGGCGTCGCACGCTATCTCGAGCTCCACGGCCGATTTGCCCGGCGGACACAGCGACGGCGACCAGTTGCGCAAATCCTGGATGCGGAAAAAGAAGTACTCCGGCTCCGGGATATAAATCCACGTATTGTCCGTTACCCTGGGGCGGTTCACGACTAAATTGAAAAACCGTAGTCCCCGGAAGCTCATGCGCCCCGCGGCGTCGACGGCCTTCGCTTCCGCCGGCCGTATCATCTCGACCAATCGCGGCAACGGCGCCGTCGATATTACGAAATCGGCGGCCTCGGATTCCTCCCGGCCGTCCCGGAGGTACGACACCCGCGTCACCGAACTTCCCTGCCGGCGTATTTCGACCGCCCGGGAGCCGAGCCGCACCTCGGCGCCCGCGGCCTCGGCCCGCTCCGCCAACTTCTCGTAGATGCGGCCTATGCCCCCCGGCGGATAGTGGAATTGCGCGGCGTACGTCTTCGGCTGTTCCTTTTTTATTTTCATCAAGAGAAGCAATACGTCCCACAGATTCAACAACGATATGCGCTGCGCGGCCCAATCCGCGGATATCTCCCGGGGCGGCCGGCCCCACAATTTAGCCGTATACGGCCCGAAATAAATATTATACAACGTCCGGCCGAAGCGGTTCACCACCCAGTCCTCGAACGAGACGTCGGCCCGCGGGGCCATCCTTTGCCGGGCCGTGGCCCACAGGTAGTCGATACCCGCTCGGGCCGTCGTAAACGGGTTCATCCGCAAAAGGAGGTTTTTAAAATCCAGCGGGTACGCGAAATTCTTACCGCGTAAGCGAATAGTGCTCTTGCGGTGCCTTACCTCGAGGTCGCTCCCCATCAACTCGAATACGAATTCCCGTACCTCGTCGTCTTTCGTAAAGAAGCGGTGGCCGCCGAGGTCGAAGGTCGCTCCGGCAAAAGAGACGGTCCGGCACAGGCCGCCGACGCGATCGTGGCTCTCCAATACCAGGACGTCTAACCCCGCGGCCGCCAGGCGGTCGGCGGCGGCCAGGCCGGCCGGCCCCGCGCCGATTATTATTACGCTCTTGGGTTTGGCCATACGTCGTTAAACCTCATCGATTCCCGGCGTGCAACGAGCTTTGAAGGCGAGACACTACGTTGCGGCTCCGGGGCGGCGCCGAGTTTCGCCGGTACCGGCCTGCGCGCGCATCCCGGCGCGCGGGGGCCGCCGCGAACGTAAATTATTTCGGAAATCCAAACGGCCTTGCTCGGGCGCGGCGCGGATTCGGCCCGGCCCGGAACCGACCGTAAAAACCGCGGCATTTCGCTACCGGACCCTAGCCGCCGGCCGGTTCCTTGTAAGCGGTGACGTCGACCTCGGCTTTGAGCGCGGCCACCGTACCGCCCTTCTCCAACGGCGCATATTGAGACGCGAACTTCAAACCGCGGGTCTTGCCGCCCGGCGGCACCATATCTTTTATCTCGAAATCGTGACTCTCGATGATTACGTTCGAGGCGTCCACGAGCTTGACGTAAAACGTCCCCTTCCAGGAGTATTCGGACCCGTTGACGGCGCTCACGGCCCACTCGTAGCCGCCGTCGGCTTTCCTCACGGCGTCGACGTTGACCTCGTAATGCGCCGCCACCGCCGTGGCCACCAGGTCGGCTCCGCTCACGGGGGATTTGGGTTTGGGGCCGCACGCGAAAAGCGCGGCACAAGCCAAAACGCCGGTCGTCACGTAGATAATCTTACGCACCAGGATACCTCCGCAGACTGTCGTTTACGGTTTAATAGTCAATTCCTATGAGCGTGGCCGCGGCGCCCGGAACCCGGCCCCAGAACCTGCCCCCGGGCGTCACGTATTCGACCGGGGCGTAGCCGGCCAGCTTCGCGTGTACGCGGGCATAGGCCACGGCCTCGGCCAGGCCGCCGAGCTCGTCGACGAGGCCCACTTCCCGGGCCTGTTCGCCGGTGTAGATACGGCCCCCGGCCAGCTCGTCCAACCGGCCGGGTTCGATGCCCCGGGCTTCGGCCACGATGCCTTTAAACCTCACGTACATGTCGTTCATCACGGCGTCGACCCACGCCCGCTCTTCCTCGGTCCAATGCCGGTGATAGGACAGGGCGTCGACGTGCTCGTGCGATTTCACCGGAACGCGCGTAATCCCGTACTTCTCGTAGAACTCCTCCAGCACCGGTTTCGCCGCGACGACGCCGATGGAGCCGGTAAGGGTCGCCGGGTCCGCGAATATCCGGTCCGCGCCGCAGGATATGAAATACCCGCCCGAGGCGGCGATATCGCCCATCGACGCTACCACCAGCTTGCCCTCGTCCCGGCACTTCATAACTTCGTCGAATATCCCTTCGGACGCCGTCGCGGAGCCGCCGCCCGAGTCGACGCGCAGCACGATGGCCCCCACGTCGGCGTCTTTACGGGCTTCCCGCAATTGCGCTACGACCGTATCCTCGCCGATGGTCCGGCCCCCCCACAGGATCGAGCGGCCGCTCCGCCCGGGCTCGATGCTCCCCTCCGCGATTATGACCCGCACGGACTTCGGCCTGCCCCACCGGTTTTCCCAGGGCTCGCGGAGCGATATGTCGCACGGAGCTATCTCGTCCTTTCCGGCATCGCGCGCGACGAGGTCCTTGACGCCCTCGTATCGGGCGACCTCGTCGACGAGGCCCGCGTCGCGGCACCCGGAAGCCGTTAAAGCGGGCCCCTCGCACAGCTCGCGCAGCCGCTCTTCGGCGAGGCCCCGGTCCGACGCGACGGCGGAAATAAACTGCCGGTAAACGCCGTCGACCAGCTTCCGAACTTCCGCTTCCATCTCGGGCGTGGGCTCGCCGCCGATCTGGTGGAACGCGCCCTTGACGTCGCCCGCCGTCGTATAATCCCACTGGATGCCGAACTTCTCGGTGAGTTCGGTTATCCGCCACATCGTCATGTAGGTGCCCACGCCGCCGAAGAAACCGCTCGCCGGCATTACCACGACGTCCGCCGCGGACGCCAGGTAATAACCCTGGGGCTGGTACACGTCCTCGACGTACGCGTAAACCTTTTTGCCGGCGGCCCGCACCTCGTGTATCGCGGTCCGGATCTCCTGCGCCAGGCCGCTAACCCCCGGCCCGAACCCGGCGCTAACGTTGCCGACGCGGATTATTACCGCCTTCACCTCGCCGTCGTCCCGGGCCGCGTTCAGGCGCCTTATTACGTCTCGCCCGCTGACCCGGCTCGAGCCCAACAGCGAGAAACCCGGGTCGGTCTCGGCGAGTTCCCCCGAAATCTCTATCTCCGGATACTGCCCGCCGAAGAGCAAGACCGACCGACGACGCTCGAGGTTAACGCTGACGCTGGCGCTATCGGCCGTATATGCGAAGTCGTCGTCGAGCCGGGCGTTGTACCCGGCGCTTCCGTAGCCGAATCCCAGGCTCAGGCCGACGCCGATATTTTTATCGTCGTCCGCGTCGACCCCCAGCGTAACGCCGTCCAGAATTTCGCAACTCAAGCCGCCGCGTATGCTCATGTCTTCGAAATCTTCGCTCTCGCGCCAACCGGCGTCGCAGCTCAACGTAAGCCGCTCCCAGAACGGCTTGACGCCGACGGCGGCGACGTACGTCCGTCCCTCGAGCTGACGCAGGAATCGCGGCTCGTTGAGGTTTCGGGCTACCGCGGCGAAGGATAAGTATCGGCTCGGCCGCGCCAGGAAGCCGGCATCCACCGTCCAGGCGGACGTCAAGTACGGCCGGGAAGCCGCCAGGCGGTTCAGGCCGACGCCGAATCCGACCCACCGGTACACCGGCCCGCCGTAATTCCAACTGAAGCGGCTCGCGCGCAGGTTCACGGTGCGCGAACGCATCGCATCGTAACCGAAGCCGCCGAGGGCCGTGTCGAAGTAGACCTGGTAGTCCTGGTCGCCGAGGTTCTGGGCGTGACGGGAGAAGTAGGCGTTGAAGCCGTGCCCCCCGGCGAGGCCCGCCGGGTTCAACGGAACGCTCGTAGCGTCGTCCGCGACGGCCGCCGAGCCGCCGGCGCCGAAGGGCGTCGGCTCCCAATAGGAATAGATATCGAAAGCGCCCGCGGAAGAAATCCCCACGGCTGCAATCACGGTACACAACGATAATTTTCTCATATCGCACCCTTTCGGAAAGGTGAATAATCGCGGTATAGTAGCTTAATATCCGGTTTTTCGCAAGCCGTTACCTCCGCCCGGGGCGGCGCCGAAAATCCATTTCCCTTGACTAAACCCGCGCGCGATAATATATTTTCTAATATATTGAAGGGTGAAGAATGGATCGCATCGTCGGAACCAATCGCCGCGCCCGGCACGACTACGAAATACTGCACACCTACGAGGCCGGCCTCGTCCTCACGGGGGCCGAGGTCAAGTCGCTCCGCGGCGGCCGGATCTCGCTGGGCGATGCCTACGCCGCGCCCGAGGGGCGAGAGATCTTCTTATACAATCTCCATATCGCGCGCTACGATAAAAGCGCGCCGACCCCCCTCGATACGCGGCGGCCCCGGAAACTGCTGCTCAATCGCAGCGAGATAAACCGCATCGCCCGCGCCGTCGAACAAAAAGGCGTGACGATTATACCGTTGAAAATATATTTCTCGGGCGGCCGGGCCAAAGTCGAAATAGCGCTCGCCCGCGGAAAGAGGGAATACGATAAACGCGAAACAATAAGACGACGAGACGAGGAGAAACAGGATTGGTAGCGTCGACCGGAATACCTTCGAGATCGAATTCAATGCGGCGCGCGGGGCCGACGGCGTGGGTACGCGCGGCTTTCGCGTTTGCGGCCGTGGCGCTCGCGGCGTCGCCGGCCGCCGCGGCGGCGAACCGCGTCACCGGCCTCGCGGTCCGCAACTACACGGACTACACGGCCGTTATCGTCAAGCTCGAAAAGCCGGCCCTTTTCAAAGTTACCAAGACCAAAGACGGCCGCCTCGCGCTGGTGATAACCGACTGCGCCGTCGCGCCGTCCGCGGCCAAGCTGGACGAGCCGGTGGGCGTCGTGAAAAAGGTCACTTCCGGGACCGCCGCCGACCGGGCGTATATCTACATCACGCTCGGCGCGGGCGCCAAGAATTACGAGGGTAAATCGCTCAAAAGCCCGCCCCAGATTTTCTTTAAAATCTACAAGAAGGCGACGGCCGCGAAGGCGCCCGAAAAACCGGCCCCGGAACCCGTCCCGGAGAGAATAAAACCCGCGGTCGCGGCCAAGGGCGAATTCCCCACCTCGGCCAAGGAGATAGCGGCCGATACCACCCCCACGGTCATCGATACGATATGCATCGACCCGGGCCATGGCGGCCACTTCACCGGCGCGGAAGGGCCCGCCGGCATAGTCGAGAAAGACGTCAACCTCGAAATCTCGCTGCGCCTCGCGCGCCTGCTCCGCGACAAGCTGGGCGTCCGGGTCGTTATGACGCGCATCGACGACAGCCACGTCTACATGCGGGACCGCACCGGCCTCGCCAACGCCGTCAACGCCGACCTCTTCATAGACGTCCACAACAACGCCGTCCTCAGCGCCAAAGTGAAAGGCACCGAAACGTACTTCCTGTCCCAATCCCGAAACGACTGGGAGCGCGCCGCCACCATGGCGGAGAACCAGGATTACCTGGCCGAAAACCCGAACTTCAGCGCCGACCCGAGCAGCTTAAACTTCCTGTTGTCGATGCTCGCCCAGAACGAATACCTGCAGGAATCGTCCGAGCTCGCGCACCTCGTCCAGGAACGCATGTTGGCCAAACTCGAGACGCACGACCGGGGCGTGAAGCAGGCGCCGTTCTTCGTCCTCGTGGGATGCGAGATGCCTTCGATATTGGTGGAAATCGCGTTCATATCCAACGCGGCCGAAGAAAAACTATTGACGGACGCCGCCTGGCAACAGAAGGCCGCGGAGGCGATTTACGAGGGGATCAAACAATATAAAGAATCCTACGAAAAGAAGATGGGCCGCTGAGGCCGCGGAGCTGACGCTATGACCGGCATCGAAATCGCACTGGCCGTCGTCGCCGCGGCGGCGCTGCTGGCGGCTGCGGCCGCTCTTTGGCAATACCGCAACGCGCTGGGGCGGCTGGAGGACGGCCTGACGCGGGTCCGCGATTTCACCGCCACCGGCGCCGACGTCGCGGCGTTCCGCCAGGCCATGGACAACCGCCTGGACAACGTATCGAATATCTTCGCTAACGCGTCGCGGGCCATTACCGAGCAGCTGGCGTCGGCCTCGGA
Source organism: bacterium (assembly GCA_035528975.1). Classification (GTDB taxonomy): domain Bacteria; phylum RBG-13-66-14; class B26-G2; order WVWN01; family WVWN01; genus WVWN01. The sequence continues at coordinate 5,474 of DATKXQ010000105.1, read as the reverse complement.
AACCGTCACCTCCGTCCATCAGGGAATAGGCGAGCTCCGCGAGTCGTCGAGCCGCGTCATCGAGCTCAGCCAGAACATCAAGAAGCTGGAAGATATCCTCCGGCCGCCCAAAATGCGGGGCATCGTCGGCGAAGTCCTGCTGGATAACGTCCTCTCCCAGGTCTTGCCTCCCAAGCAGTACAAGAGCCAATACCCGCTCGCCGGAACGTTCGTGGACTTCGCCATATTAATCGGCAATAAATTCGTGCCCGTCGACGCGAAGTTCCCCCTGGAGAGCTTCGAGCGGATGCTGAAAGCCGGCGAAGGCGAACGCGCCGCCCTCCGCCGGGATTTCGTGCGCGCCGTTAAAAATAAAATCGACGACGTGGCCGCGAAATACATCCGGCCCGACCTCGGGACGTACGACTTCGCGTTGATGTACCTCCCCTCGGAGAGCGTCTACTACGAGACCGCCGTGGCCGACGGCGACCTGTTCGATTACGGCGCCGCGAAAAAAGTGTTCCCGGTCTCGCCGGCGACGATATACGTGTACCTGGCCACGGTGGCGCTGGGCCTCAAGGGGATGGCCCTGGAGGGTCGCGCCGCCGCGGTGGCGGCCGACCTGCGGCTCCTCTCGGGCGAACTCGCGAAATTCCAGGAGCTCTTCCGGGTGACGGGCAAACACCTGCGCGACGCCGCCAATAAATACGACGAGGCTACGCGGATCTTGGCCGCCTTTGAAGACCGCTTGCAAGCCGCGGGACGGGCGCGCGAAGACGTGGACGGCGCCGCGGTACCTCCCGCGGACGAAACGCAGCTATTCGATTGACGGCTTGTATGGCGAAGGAACGCACGAAACGCATCTGGAAAACGGTCGCCGCGGCGGCGGCCGCGGTCGCCGTCGTCGCGCTGGTGTGGGGCGCGTTCACGTATCGCTCCGCGACCCGCTCGCGGCTCGCGCCGGCCGCGGGGCCGGAAGAACCGTCTCCCGTTCCGTCGGGCGCCGCGGCCGACATCTATTTTGCGGACGCGGAATATACGAAGCTCGTCGCCGAAAAGCGCGATATCCGCTCGGCCGAAGCGCCGGAAGACCGCGTCCGCGCCGTGGTAACGGAACTCATAGCCGGGCCGCAATCGCCGGCGCTCTCGCCGACGCTCCCGGCCGACGCGCAGTTGAAATCCGTATTTCTCCGCGACGACCTGGCCCTCCTCAATTTCGACGAACATCTGCGTTCGAAAAGCTTCGGCTCCACGGGCGAACTCTTCGCCGTGAACTCTATGTACAAGACCGTAACCGCCAACGTCGACGGCGTTGACGGCATAATAATTCTGATAGAAGGCAGCGCTTACAAAACGCTCGCCGGCGAAGGCGGCCACGTCGCGGCCGGCTTCCCCGTATACGGCGAGCTCGGCCGGTACGTCTACCCGCCGCCGAAGGAGAACGCCAAATGACGGCCGACGCGCCCATCGCCATATTCGACTCCGGCGTCGGCGGCCTCACCGTCGCCCGCGAGGTGGGCCGCGCCCTCCCCCACGAGGAGATAATCTACCTCGGCGATACGGCGCGCGTCCCCTACGGCCCGAAGTCGCCGGCCACCGTGAAGCGGTTCGCCGGCGAATGCGTCGAATTCCTCCTCCACTTCCGGCCCAAACTCGTCATAATAGCGTGCAACACGGCCTCCGCCACCGCCCTCGACTCCCTCGACGAGCTCGTGGACGTACCGATGCTCGGCGTCATAGAGCCGGGCGCGCGGGCCGCGGCGGGCGCGAGCAATCTCCACCGCATCGGCGTCATCGGCACCCGCGCTACGGTGGCGAGCGGCGCGTATACGCGCGCCATCGCCGCGCTCGACCGCGGCGCGACCGTCTTCGGCCGGGCGTGTCCGCTCTTCGTGCCCCTGGTGGAGGAAGGGCGCACGTCGGGGCCGGTAGTCGCGGCGGTGGCGCGGGAATACCTGGCACCCCTGCTCGATCACGGGATCGACGCGTTGATATTGGGATGTACTCATTACCCGGTCTTAAAAAACGTCATCGCCGAAGTCGCCGGCGCCGGCGTAACGTTGATAGACTCGGCCGAGACGATGGCGGTTACGGCCCGAGAAGTACTCGCGGCCCGGGGCGAGGAGCGGCCTCCGTCGACCGCTCCGCCGACGCCGCGCTTCTACGTCACGGACGTAATCGACGAATTCGAACGGGTGGGGAGGATAATCTGGCCCGACCGGGCCGGCCGGATAGAACGCGTCGAGTTGGGGCCGGCCTCGCTCCGCTGAGGGGGCCGGGGGCGAGCGCGCCCGAGCCGCTGCCGCCGGCAAGGGTCATATACGAAAAACCGGCGGCGGCCTTACTCGATTTTATACTCGTAGCTGATTTTGGCCGCTCGCGACAACATGGCGGACGCGGAGCAGTACTTCTCCTGCGAGAGTTCGATCGCCTGGATTACGTCTTTCTCCTTGAGGCCGTCGCCGCGGAAGTAATACGAAATTTTTATATCGGTGAAAACCTTGGGGTGGTCCGGCGCGCGCGCCGCCTCGGCGTCGACGCGGAACTCCTCGAGAGCTACTCTCTTCTTCGTGAGTATGGATACCACGTCCATGCCGGTGCAACCGGCCAGGCCGATGAGCAGCAGCTCCAACGGCCGGGGCCCGGCGGCGGCGCCGCCGAACTCGGGCGGGCCGTCCATGGCGACCCAGTGATTGGAATCCGCCTTTCCCACGAACGATAAACCTGTTACCATGTAAACCTCAGCCTTCATTTTTAACCTCCTATCGTGTTCTATGTATAACACAACCAGGGGTAGTTATGGCCAAGGATAAGCCGCGCGCGGACGGTCGGCGCCCGGACCAGATGCGACCCGTAAAGATAACTCGCGGGTTTTTGAAATACGCCGAGGGGTCGTGCCTCATCGAAGTCGGCGAGACCAAAGTCATCTGCGCCGCCTCCCTCGAGCAAGGCGTGCCCAAATGGATGGAGGGCGCGGGCCGGGGATGGGTAACGGCCGAATACGCGATGTTGCCCCGCGCCACCCATACGAGGTCCGTGCGGGAGGGCCGGGTCGCCAGGCCGCCGGGTCGCACCATGGAGATACAGCGTTTAGTCGGCCGTTGTCTGCGCGCCGTTACGGACCTGCCGGCCCTGGGCGACCGCCGCATAGTCGTCGACTGCGACGTGATGCAGGCCGACGGCGGAACGCGCACCGCCGCCGTCACCGGCGGCTACGTCGCGCTCCGCGACGCCCTCGTCTCTTTCCGCATCCTGGACGAGAACGGGCATCCCCCCCTCGCCGACGTCGTCGTAGGGGTATCCGCCGGCATCGTGGCCGGGAGGCCGCTTCTCGATCTGGCTTTCGCCGAAGACAGCGAGGCCGCGGTAGACATGAACTGCGCCTTCACCGGCGGAGGGCGCATCGTCGAGATCCAGGCGACGGCGGAGGAACGGCCGTTCAGCGACGGCGAATTCGAGAAGCTCATGGAGCTGGCCCGCCAGGGCGCTTCGCTCTTGACCCGCCTCGTCACGCAACTATTCGACCGAGACCTCCCCTCGATCCGCACCCACGAGGGAACGTAGCACCCGCCTATGACCCGGGATTTCTCGTTCGAAATCGAAGCCACCCGCGGCCGCGCTCGCGCCGGCCTCCTGACGACGCCCCACGGCGTCGTCACGACGCCCGCCTTTATGCCGGTGGCCACGCAGGCCGCGGTCAAACTCCTTGCGCCCGACGAGCTGGAAGAGACCGGCACCCGCATAGTGGTGGCGAACGCGTACCACCTGCACCTGCGCCCGGGCGAAAAGGTCATCGCCGGCCTCGGCGGCCTGCACGAGTTCATGGCCTGGCCCCACGCGCTCTTGACCGACAGCGGCGGCTTCCAGATACATTCGCTGGCGCCGCTCCGCGAGGTGGACGACGACGGCGTGACCTTCCGCTCGCACGTGGACGGCGAGCTGCTCCGGTTGACGCCCGAACTCGCGACCCGCATGCAGGAGGACCTCGGCGCGGATTTGATAATGGCCTTCGACTACTGCACGTCGCACCCGGCGCGCGCCGACGAGCTCGAGCGGGCCGTGGCGCTGACGTCGGCGTGGGCGGCCCGGTGCCGCGCGGCCCACACGTCGCCGTCGCAGCGGCTATTGGCCATAGTCCAGGGAGGCCTCTCCCGGGAGCTGCGGGAGCGGAGCGCCGCCGAGCTGCGCGGCATGGATTTCTTCGGCTACGCCGTCGGCGGCCTTTCGGTCGGCGAAGACCCCGCCCAAACCGCCGAGTACGCCGACTTCACCGCCTCTTTGCTGCCCGAGGATAAAATCAGATACCTCATGGGCGTCGGCCGGCCGGAAGACATCGCCCGGGCCGTGGCCTCCGGCATCGACCTGTTCGATTGCGTCGTGCCCACGCGGGAGGGCCGGCACGGCATGGCCCTTACCGCGCAAGGACGGCTGAACGTACGGCAATCGTCGTGCCGGGATGACGGGCGGCCGCTCGAGGAGGGCTGCGGTTGTTACACGTGCCGCCGCTTCAGCCGCGCGTACCTGCGCCACCTCTACGGCGCCGGCGAACAGCTTGCCGGCCGCCTGGTATCGCTGCACAACATATACTACCTGCAGCTTTTTATAGCGGCTCTGCGCGCGGAAATCGTCCCAGAAAAGAATTGACGCCCCGGCCTATTACTTTTACAATATAACGACGATGAAACTTTTCGTATCGGCATTATTGGCGGGCCTGGCCGCCGCGTCGCAAGCGGCGGTATGGGTAGGTTACGAAGGGGGCCTTCGGCAGTATACGAACGAGGGCGAATTGGTGCGCGATTACGGCGATTACAGACGACCGATCTCGCTCACCTACGACGCCGAACGGCGGCGGCTGTGGTTCCTCGACGCCTACGACTACAAGCTGGTCTGCTTCGACGCCGAAGCCGGCCGGGAAATACTGAGCGTCCGCAACGCCGCGCACGCCCCCGCCGTCGGCACCAGCACCCTGGGCGTCTATTTACTTGAAAAGAAGCCCTTCGAACCCTCGCTCGCGCTCGACGCCACCGACGGCTCCGTTTGGGTCGCCGACTTCTACGGCCACGAGGTCGCGAAATACGGCGGCGCCGGCAAGGAGGTCTTTCGTTCCGGGGCCTTCCACGAACCCTTCGCCGTCGCCGTGCTCGACGACTGCTACGCGTGGGTCGCCGGCGGCGTCAGGAAGCTGAGCCTGGTCGGGCCGCAGTGCGACACCCGACAAACGATGACCGGCGTCAACGAACCCCGGGACCTGGCGTACGACCGCGAGCGGGACGTGGTGTGGGTGGCCGACTACCGCAACAACCGCGTCTTCGCGATCAACCGGGACGGCCGGCTAAAGAGGAAAATTACGGGCGTGGAGCTGCCGGAATACCTCGCCGTCGACGCCGAACGCGGCACGGTGTGGGTCGCCACGCACTACGCGGGAATCGTGAAAATCTCGGCGGACGCCGAAAAAATAACGGCCTCCATCCCGGAGCCCGAAAGCGTCGCGGCGC
>DATKXQ010000104.1:0-2563 GCA_035528975.1 bacterium | reverse complement strand
CGAGCCGTCGACGTAGACGTCGCCGTCGCTCTCCAGCCGCCCCTCGTAGGAGCCGCCGACGTACACGTCGCCGTCGTCCTCGATGCGGCCTTCGTACGAGCCGCCCACGTACACTTCCACGTCGGCCGAGACGGACGCCGCGCAAACGACGACGGCCGCCGCTACCAGGCACATCCGAAAAAACATATTTACCTCCGACTTCCCGCGACCGCGGGCCGAACCATTATAACCGACGGGGTCGCTTTTGTTAAGCGCTTAATTCCAACCGAATTGCTCAGGTTGACCTTGACATTGCGCCGCCGGGCGTGTAAAATTTAGATGTATAAGGCTTTTTCCGTACGGGCCGGTTTGTCGAAATCAGGGTATGTGGAAATGAACGCGAAAGAGGACGTTATTATGCTACGACACGCAACGTCGGCACGAAGCGCCGGGATGCCGCGCGGCGCCTCCGGCGTCCCGGTGATCGCGATATTGGCCGTCGTGCTCTTGTTCGTCGGCGGCACCTTCGCCTGCGGCAAGGTAAATACTCCCGGCGAGTCGCACGGCATGGCCAAGACGGAGGAGTTCGTTCCGGGCGAGCTCGTCGTCTGGTTCGACGACGGCGCGAGCGAAGCCGAGATCGACGCGGCCGTAAAAGCCACGGGCGGCGAGGTCGTCAGGCGCAGCGACGTCACGCCGTCGCGGGTAACCATATCCGTTCCCGCAGGCGAGGAAGACGACTACGTCGCGGCGTACCGCAAGCTCGCAAACGTCCAGGTCGCCGAAAAGAACTACGTCTTCGAGGCCTTCACCGGCGGCGCGGCTCCGGGTCCGGGCGGCGGGGGCGAATTAAAAACGAAAATCGGCGGCGAATAACGTCGCGCGCGGCCGGCGCCGACTGGAGGGCGCGGGCCGGGGGCATTCACCGTACTGCAGCCAAGAAGAGGTAGCCATGGATCACGGCACATCAGGAGGACGCCGGTGGGCGCGGCTGGGCGCCGCGGCCGCCGTCGCGTCCATCGCTTGTCTCGCGGGTGCGCTCTCGTTCGCGCCCGAGGCCCTCGCCGGTTCGGCGATCGAGACGTCGGAGCTGCTGTACGGCGCCGACGCGGGCGCCGAGTTCGTTCCGGGAGAAGTGGTCGTCCTGTTCGCGGAAACGTGCAGCCGCGCTTACGCGGAGGCCGTCGTCGAGAAGGTCGGCGGCGACGTAGCCCGGCGCAGCCGCGTAACGCCCCGCCGCGTCGTCCTGTCCGTTCCCGAAGGCCGGGAGGACGCGTTCGTCGACGCCTACCGCCGGACGGACGGCGTTACCGTCGCCGAGAAGAACTACCTCTACCACGCCCTCTGGGTCCCCAACGACACGCACTACACTTACCAGTGGCACTTCAACAAACCCGACTTCATTTACGCCGAAGAGGGCTGGGACCTCCAAAGAGGCAAAGCGGAAGTCGTGGTGGCGGTCGTCGACACCGGCGCGGCCTACGAGAACTACGCGGTGCCCTCGTACGAGGCGGGCGAGGTCGTCGGCTCGAGCTACGTCCGGGCGCCGGACCTCGCCGGCACCAACTTCGTCGCGGGGTACGACTTCGTCCACAACGACGCCCACCCCAACGACCAGAACGGCCACGGCACCCACGTCTCCGGTACCATCGCCCAGACCACCAACAACAACGCCGACGCCGCGGGCCTCGCCCACAACTGCAGCATAATGCCGGTGCAGGTTCTGGACAACTCCGGCTCGGGCGCGTCCGACGCCGTGGCGGACGGCATCGACTACGCGCGGCAAAACGGCGCCGACGTCATCAACATGAGTCTGGGAGGCCCCACGAGCTCCGAGGTAATTAAAAGGGCGTGCGACGACGCCGACGCGGCGGGGGTCGTCGTGGTGGCGGCCTCCGGCAACTCCGGCCTCGCGACGGTGTTCTATCCCGCGGCGTACGACAGCGTCATCGCCGTGGGCGCGGTCGACTACGCGGGCAACCTGGCCTACTACTCGAACTACGGCACCGGCCAGGAACTCGTGGCGCCCGGCGGCGACATCACCGTCGACCTGAACGGCGACGGGTACGCCGACGGCGTGCTGCAGATGACCTTCGGCCAGATGTATAATCCGGGGCCGCCCGAGAAATTGGCCGACGTCACGTCGTTCGTCGACCTGTACCTCCAGGGGACGTCGATGGCCTGTCCCCACGCCGCGGCGCTGGCCGCGCTGCTCATCTCCCACGGCGTGTCGAACGCCGACGTGCGGCAGCGGCTGCGCGAATCGGCCACCGACTTGGGCTTCCCCGGGTACGACATCGAATACGGCTACGGCCTGATAAACTGCTCGGGCGCGCTCAAAGGCGAAGTCTCCCCCACCAACGATTGCGGCGACTGCGGGAGCACCGGCGGCGGCGGCGCGCTGGCGCTGGCCGGCCTGTTCTTCGGCTCCTACGGCTTCGTCTTCACGCGGCGCAGGTTCTTTAAAAAGTAAACTCGGCGCGCAACGAAAAAGGCCGCCCCGACGGGCGGCCTTTTCTTTTCGGACGGAGCGTTACTCCTCGCCGACCTCGATAGTCGCCGAGGCCGTGTTGGAGCCGATGTC
>DATKXQ010000103.1:0-2342 GCA_035528975.1 bacterium | reverse complement strand
GCCGCAAGCTGGGCGTCGGGGCCCACGTCGTCGACCTGGAGCGGCTGGCCGTAGGGCCTTTCGTGCTCGCGGACGCGCTCCCCCAGGATATCCTGGAGGAGGGCGGCACCGACGAGATACTCGCGGCGCCGCATTTCACGCCGCCCGCGGCTCTTCTGCCGGAGCTGCCGGCCGCGCGGCTCTCCGCGGCGGAGACGGCCGACGTGGCGTACGGAAGGTCGGTGCCGGCGCCGGCGCCGCTGGCGGCGGGCGCGGCGGTTCGGCTCTTCGGCCCGGACGGCGCCCTCGTCGGCGTGGGCGTCGCCGCCGAAGGGGGCCGCGTCAAACCCGATACGGTCCTGATTACCCCCGAGGAACTCGGTGATAAATAAATGCCCGCCGGAAAACTGGTAGACCTGCACGTTCACAGCGCGTACTCGAGCGACGGCCAATACCCGCCGGCCGAGTTGGTGCGCCTGGCCGAGGAGAAGGGCCTGGCCGCGCTGGCGCTTACGGACCACGACGAGGTCGCCGGCTTGCCGGAGTTCATGGCCGCGGGCGAGTCGAGGCCGGTGGAAACCATCCCCGGCGTCGAGCTGACGTGCGACCTCGGCGAGCGGTGGGTGCACGTCCTCGGCTACTTCATCGACTGGGAAGCCGAGGCGATGCGGCGCGCGCTGGACGAGCTGACGGAGGCCCGCCGGCGCCAGGCCGTCGGCAGGCTGGCGAACCTGCGCGGCCTCGGCATCGTCGTCGACGAGGAGAAGCTGGCCGAGGAGGCCCGGGGCCAGCCGCCCGTCGGCCCCATTATAGGCCGCGTGGTATTGCACGACCCGGCGAACGACGGCCACCCGCTGCTCGCGGAACTGCGCCGGCCGCCCAGGTCGACCGCCCCCTATTTTTATTTCGACCGCGACCTGCTGTCCCACGGCAAGCCGGCCTATTTCCCCGTGCGGCGGATGTCGCCCGCCGAGGCGGTCGGCGTGATGCGGGCCGCCGGCGGCGTCGCGGTCTTCGCCCACCCCGGCGACCGCTTCCGCTTGCCGGAGGACGAGCCGGTATTCGCGGAACTCGCCGCCGCCGGTATGGCGGGTATTGAGGCCTATTGTTCCTATCATAACGACGAACAGGGCCCCGAGTTCGAAGCGCTCGCGCGACGGCTGGGCCTCGTCGCCACCGCGGGCTCCGATTTCCACGGCCCCGCGGTCAAGCCGCACGTCGCGTTGGGCGGCGTTACGCATAACCCCTACGCCCTCGTCGACGAGCTGCGGGCCCGGCGGCCGGCGGAGGCGGTAAAATGATAAAGAGGATAGCTGCCGCGGGGCTGGTGGCGGCCGGCGCGGCCGGCGCGGCGTACGGCCCCCTGGTCGTCGCAACCGGTTCCGCCTTGTATAATATCCCCGAAGGCGCGGACGTATATTACCTGGGCCGGGTGGGCGACGCGCATCTCTTGTGCGGCGCCGGCGCCCGGGGCCTGGGCGCGGCGTTGTTGCCGGAAGCGGGAAGCCGCTTCTATTACCGCGTCGAAGGGGTTCGCGCCGAGGCGCTCGCGCCCTACGGCGACGTGCTGCTCGAGGACGGCGGCGACGTACTGCTCGCGCGGCGGTACGAGGCCGTGTACGATAAGCCGATGAAGGCGCTGGCGGCGCCCTGGCGGCGCCTCGCGGTGGCGCGGCCGGTTGAACCGTCGCCGGCCGCCGCCCCCGCCGCGAGCCTCGCCGACGGCCGGATCCAGTATATTTTGAGCCGCATCACGGCCGAGGACGTCGAGCGCGACCTCGCGGACCTTACGGCCATACCGACGCGCTACTCCTTCTCGCCCCACCTCGAGACGGCGGCCGGCCTCCTCTACGACCGCCTCGCCTCCTTCGGCCTCAGGCCGCGCTACGAGGTATTCGTAACGGCCCACGATTTCGACTCGTGCTTCTTCCTCCCCGGGACGGAGCGCGGGTGGGTAGTCGGCGCCTCGGGCCTCGTTTTGAAGACCGACGACGGCGGCTCGAGCTGGGTAATACGGAAGAGCGGCACCGAAGAGGAACTCGTCGACGTCTTCTTCTACGACGACAACCACGGTTGGATCGTCGGCGCGAACGGGACGGTCCTCAAGACGGTCGACGGCGGCGCGACGTGGCGGCGTACGGCCAAGCCGACGGACCGCCACCTGACGGGGGTTCACTTCGCCAGCGCCGCGGAGGGCTGGGCGTGCGGGACCGGCGGCGTCATCCTGCATACCGTCGACGGCGGCGCGAGCTGGGGAACACAGCCGAGCAACATGTCGGACACCTTGTTCGAGATACAATTTTTGGACGCCCTCTACGGCTACGCCGTCGGTTGGCACGGCGAGGTGCGCAGCACGGCGGACG
>DATKXQ010000102.1:0-2781 GCA_035528975.1 bacterium | reverse complement strand
GATCGGCATTTCTCTCTCGCGTCGGCCCTCCCGTGGGCTTTTTTGTTCGGCGGCCTCGCGCTGTACGGCGCGGGGGCGTCGCCGGGCCTCTCGATATTGGACTCGGGGGAGTTCCTGGGCGTGGCCCAAACGCTGGGGGTAGCGCACCCGACGGGGTACCCGCTGTACGCGCTTTTGGGGCAGCTGGCGACGCTGATTCCGTGGGGGGATAAGGCGTTTTCGATAAATCTGGTCTCGGCGGCGGCGGGGGCGGGGGCGGCGTTCTTCCTGGCGCTGGCGGCGGCGGAGCTGGGGCGGCAGCTCGAGCTGAGGCCGGCGGCGCGGACGGCGGCGGTGGCGGCTGCCGGGCTACTGGCGCTGACGTCGCGGACGCTGTGGTCGGTGTCGACGCTGGCGGAGGTGTACGCGCTGAACGCGTTGTTCTGGGGGGCGCTGTTGTGGGCGGCGCTGCGGCTGAGGAGGACCGGGGCGCCGCGGGAGCTTTACGTGTTGGCCTTGCTCGGCGGCCTCTCGCTGGCGAACCACGCGACGATAGCGCTGTTTTTGCCGGCGGCGGCGGTCATCGGATGGCCGGGGCGGCCGCGGGCGCGGGAGTTGGCCCGGGCGCTGCCGCTCGCGGCGGTCATCTTTTTGGCGGCCTTATCGATAAACCTCTACACGCCGCTCCGCGCGGCGGGCAAGCCCCTCTTCAACTGGGACGACCCCTCCACGCTCGACTCGTTCTACGCCCACGTCACCGGAGCGCAGTATCGCGGCCACTTCCTCTACTACGGCGCCGGGGGCGCGAGGGAGGCGCTGGCGCAATACCTCGCGTCGTTGCCGGCCAACGTTACGCCGGCCGGGGCGTTCGCGGCGGCGGCGCTCGTGGGGCTTTTCGTAAAGCGATATCGGCTCGTCGCGCTGGCGGTAGTGGCGTATTTCGCCGGATACCTCGCCTATTGTGCGGCCTATGCCATTCCGGATATAAATTACTATTTTATACCCCTTCACCTGGTCGTCGTTTTCGCGGCCGCGATAGGCGTCGGCGCGGTCGTCCAGGCCGTGGGGCGAAGATTCCCCGCGGCTCGCCTCGTCGCCGCGCTAGGCGCGGCCGCGGTGGTCCTGGCGGCCGGGGCGTGGGCTTTCGCCTCGAATTTCCCGTACGGCCACCGCCGCGGTTTCACCTTCGCGGAGACGTACGGCCGTCGTCTTGTGGCGGCTCTGCCGGCGCGGGCGGTCTTTTTCACCAGCGGCGATACGAATACGTTTTTAACCTGGTACAACGTTTACGTGCGCGGGCTGAGGCGGGACGTGGCCGTCCTGGCGCAAATACGGCTTACCAGTCGCGGTTATTTGACGGCGCTCGCCCGTCGCGACGCGTACCTGGCCGTCCCGGCGGAGGCCGAAGTCAGGTCCTTCGTCGAACACGCCGTGGCTCGCGGCGACGTCCCCGCCACCGGCGTTCTTCTCTCGAGCGACGACTTCGTCCTCCGCAACGTTATCGAGAGGATAATCGCCGAGAACGCCGGCCGCAGGCCGATATTCTGGGGAATCGGCGACCCGGGCGGCGAGCTGCAGCGGTACGTTATCCCCTACGACGTCGTAATGGAAGTCGTGACGACGGACCCGCCGCGGGCGGAACTCGAGCGGCGCGGCGAAGCCGCCGTGGCGGCGCTCACCGGCCTGGCGGCTTACGTGGCGAGGCGAGGCCCCGCCGAGTTGAGGGACCCCGTCTTCAAAAACGTGCTCGATATCTACTACATTGGCCTGGCCAACCACCTCCTGGATAGAGATATAGTCGAGCCCCAGGGGATATTATTCGAGTCTTAAGTTGGCCTCTTCCCGGAGGACGCCGAAGGTTACAAAAATTTGGGGGGGATATATATGTTGACGGCCCGCGCGGCGGAGGCGGCCGGTTGTTACCGCCGGGCGCTGGATATCGCTCCGCGCGACGCCGTCGCGCGCGGGCGGTTGGCCCTGGCCCTGCTGGCCGCGGGTCGGGGCGACGAGGCCGCGGACGTGGCCGGCGCCCTCGAAGCGGGCGCGGGAACGGAAGCGGACTACGTCCGAGGCCTCGTTTACCTGGAACGGGGCGAGGCGGAGGAGGCCCTCGCGGCGTTCGGCGCGGCGGAGGCCGATTACGCCGAAGACGCCGAGTTCTGGTGGGAAGTGGGTTTGGCGTACGACGCCGCCGGCGACGCCGGCGCGGCGGTGGAGGCTTTCGGGAAAGCCCTCGCGTTCGGCCCCGGCTTCCCGCTGCTGTACGTCGCCCGGGCCGCGAACTACCTGGAACTTGGGGATAACGAGCGGGCCCGGGCCGACTTCGAAACGGCCGTGAAGCTGAACGCCGCCGACGGCCTGGCGCATTATTGCCTGGCGCGGATATACTTCCGCGAAGGCCGCGCCGAGGAAGCCCTCGCGCATCTGGAAGCGGCGCTGAGGAGCGAGCCGGGTCGTTTCGCGGGAGCGGCGGCCGCCGACGCCGAGCTCGACCCCTGGCGCGACTTGCCGGCCTACCGGCGTCTGATGGCCCAATTCAAGGACGGCGGGCCGGCACAGTAGCGGCGCCGTTTCGCGACGCGAATATGCCGGGTCGCTTCGGCGCGTTCGATTATGACCGGACTTAAAAACATCGTCAAAGGTGCGTCGTTGAGCTCCGCGTTGCCGTGGGCTTTCCTGGTCGGCGGCTTCGCGCTGTACGGCGCGGGGGCGTCGCCGGGCCTTTCGATATTGGACTCCGGAGAGTTCCTGGGCGTGGCCCAAACGCTCGGCGTGGCGCACCCGACGGGGTACCCGCTGTAC
>DATKXQ010000101.1:0-5420 GCA_035528975.1 bacterium | reverse complement strand
ATCTCTATGTGGCATATTCCGTGCATGAGCGCCTCCTCTTGTCTTTCCGATGAATTCTCCCGGTTCGAATGTTTCGTATCCCGTCCCGCCGGCCGGGGCATAGAAGTTAAACCGGCCGCCGGGGTATTTACGGTTCGGGCTCCGGCGCCGCGGCCGTGACGATTAACCCGAAAATGACGATTAGCATTGCTTTCATAACACCACCTTCCCGAGACTTGCCTTCGTTACTCCTTCGGCCGCAGGTCCTCTTTGCGTACGGCGACGGTGAAAGAACCGTAGCGGCCTATGTCGTAATTGTCCTCGAGGATCGTTATGGCCCGCGGGTCTTCCAGCGCCCCTCTATAAGCGCCGTGTATAAAGTACGCGTCGCGGAGGACGACCGCGCCCGTATAGCGGTCGAGCGCCCGGGCGCGGAACTCTTCGGCGTCGCCCAGGACGTCCTCGACGGCGACGTGGGGGTGGGCGTAGCCGTCGGCGAACGCGACGTCGACGGGGACGACGACGTTCATGTCGGCGGGGGCTTCCCGCAGCGCCGCCGCCGCGGCGGCCAGGCCGCGCTCGCCGTAGTTGTAACGGTGCTCGTAGTCGACGCGGGCGTGCCAGACGTCGAGCGCCGGGCCGGCGGCCGCGGCCAGTATTACGAAGGATAGGGTCCGGCCGCCCCGCCGCGTCATTACGACAAAGGCGAGCAGCGGCAGGACGACGAAGGCTCCGGTCAGCGCCAGGGCCTTGTTAACTTCGCCCGGCGGCGCGAAGAGGACCTCTTTGGCCTCGCGCGCCACGTACGGCCAGTACAGCGGGTCGCGCACGACGAGGAGGTAGTAGACGAAGGCCAGCGCGCCGAGGAAGAGAAGCGTGGCCCTGGACTCCCGGGCCAGCGCCGGCCCCAGCACCGCGCCCAGGACCAGCGCGACCAGCGGCACCAGCGGCGCGTGGTACTTTACGAAACCGTAACCGTCGCCGCCGACGAACAAGTAGAACAACAGGATTACCAGCGCGGCCAGCGCGCCGTACGTGACGGCGGCGGGGCCGCCGCCGAACCAACGCCGCCCCTTTTGCGCGAGGAGGAGCGCGTACGTCGCGAGGAACGGCAGGCCGAGCCAGAGGACGAGCCTGACGCCGCGCTTCAGGATGACGCCCCAGAACGCGTCGCCGGGGGGAGCGGCGCGGGCGAAGAGGTGGCCGAACGGCTCCCACGCGGGAAGGTTTTTGATGGCGCAATAGGGGAAGTAGTAGACGGCGAACAGGGCCGCGCCGAGGCCGGCGGCGGCCGCGAGATAGGCCAGCTGGCGCGGCCGGCGAGCGGCGAGGTAATAGACGGCGAGCGCTCCCAACATAAGGGGCGGCGTGGTCAGCTTCGCCGCGAGGGATACGCCGAAGAGCAGGCCGAAGCCCAGCCACCCGCCGCCGTCGAGGCGGAAGTCGCGGCGGCCTAAGTACCATATGAACAGGATGGCCAGGAGCGGCAGAACCGCGGTGTCGATTTCGACGAGGAGCGCGGACTGGACCGCGAGCGGGTGAAGGCCGTACAGCAAGACCGCCAGGAACGGCCCCCATCGTTCGCCCGTCACGCGTCGCGTCGCGGCCCACAGGAGCGCGCCGGCGGCGAAGAAACAGAGCACCCCCACGAGGCGGCCGGCCCAGGGCACCTTGCCCGCCAGGCCCACCGGCACCGCGACCAGCGAGTGGTACAGCAGCGGGTGGCTCAGGACCGCGTTCCACTCGGAGCCGGAGAACCCCATCGGCGTCGCGGCGCGGGCCAGCGAGAAGGCGACGTCGACGAACTGCGGCTCGTCGGCGACGAGGGGTTGGTTTATCTGGAGAACGATACAAACGGCCGCCCCGGCCGCAACGGCGGCGAGGAGGAGGGCGTAAACGAGCGGGGGAAGAGGCGTTTTCACGTCGTCAATATCGGTCTGAACGGTTATTATGGTATCGTTTAGTTGCGGGCATCGGTATTAAACCAATCGCCCGTTTCGTTTAATAAAAATCGCCGTATAGGCCTGTATTAAACGGGCGCTTAATAGCAACTGGGGTTATTAACCGTTCCAACGGATAAGTTTAATAAAAAATAGCTATAAGGCCAGCGGAACGCCTACGCCTCGTCCTTGCGGAAGAAGCGCTTCACGCCGTCTATGAAGCCGCGGACCCCCAGCGGGTACGGGAATATCCGGACGCGGTTGGTGTAGCCGTACCACAGCGTGAATATCAGCTTGTAGAGCGGGTTCGGCGGGACCCGGCAGAGCGCCCGGGCGAAGCGCGAGAGGAAGGGCCACTCGACCATAACGCCGAAGAGTTTGTGGAGGTTGGAGAACATCCGCCGGTCCCGCTCGCTCGGGAAGCGGAGGACGGATTGGTCGTGGAAGGTATGGAAGACGGCGGCGGGGTCGCCGTCGAAATAGCCGTGGTCGACGGCGTACTGCGTGAGCTCGGTTCCGGGATAGGGCATGAAGAGCGCGGACCAGGCGAAGGCGGGGCGGCACTCCTGGTTGAGCGCGACGGTTTCGAGGGCGCGGTCGAAGGTCTCGCCGGGGAGGGCGATGATGTTGGAGGAGTAGACGTTGACGCCGTTTTCGCGGAGGTACCGGCACGCGGCGACTATCGTCTCGCGGGACATGTTGCGCTTCAGGAGCTCGTTGCGGGCCTCGTCGTCGCCGGTCTCGATTCCCAGAAGGACCGAGACGCAGCCGGCGCGGGCGAGGTCGCGCGCCACTCTTTCGTCCACCATATTGGCGCGGACGTTGGCGTGGAACGGAAGGCCGACCTCGGCGCGGTATTTGTCCGCGAACTCGGCCACCCACTCCTTGGAGTTCGTGAAGTTGTCGGAGAGGAAGCGGACGAACTTGAGCGGGTAGGTCCGCCGCACCTCTTCGATTTCGGCGAGGACGTTGTCCACCGAGCGCCAACGCAGGGCTTTGCCTTTATCGCGATAGAGCTGGTTGTATTTGTGGTTGAAGCAGTACGTGCACAGGTAGGGGCAGCCCCGCATGGGGAAGAAATGCTTCATCGTGACGCGGCGCATGTAGGGGTCGTAGTCGTAGAGGATGTCGCGCGCCGGGAAGGGCACGGCGTCGAGGTCGGCGATGAGCGGCCGGACGTCGTTGCGGTGGACGGCGCCGTCGTCCTTTACCCATAGGTTCGGGATGCGGTGGTAGTCGTCGCCGCGCGCCAGCGCGTCCGCGAGCTCGACCACGGCCTCCTCGCCCTCGCCGCGGCAGATGAGGTCGACGCCGTCCTCCTCCACCACCTCGGGGAAGAAGGTGCAGTGGGCGCCGCCGAAGACGCTCAACGCCGGCTTCGGAAGCGTCCCCCTGAGCGCGCGGTTGAGCTCGAGGTAGTAGTTCTGGTAGCCGGTGGTAACGGAGTAGGCCAGGACGTCCGGCGCGAAGTCGCGCACCCGGGTGCGAAAATCGCGGCGGTCGGCGAGGGCGAGGCCGGCCTCGTGGCCCGCCCGGCGCAGCGCCGAGGCGAGGTAGAGGACGCCCAGCGGCTCGGTCAACGTTACGTCTTTGTATATGAACAGGACGCGCATAGCAACGAAACTTATACCACAACCGCGCCGGCGGCGCAATACGAGAGCGACCGCGGCCCGCGCGAAAGGCGGCCCGCGGGCCGCCTTTCGACCGTACCGAGGATTAGTCCGATGTCGTTATTCGGTCGGTTCCTCCGCGGGCGGCTTCATCTTCGCGGCGATGTCGGGGGCCGCGTACTCGCACGCTTCGACGAATTTGGCTTTGGCGTTGTCGCTGATAGTCGCGACTTCTTTCGCGGCCACCTTCGTTTCTTTATCCATCGCGATTTCCGTGAGCTTGGCGAGGCCGTTTACGCCCTCGATCCCGGCTTCGACCTTGGCCGTAACTTCGGCGTAGGCCGCCGCCTCCGCCTCGGGAACTTCTATCTCCTGGAGCTCGGCGTGCAGCGTTTCCAGCTTGGCGGCGTTATCCTTGAAGCCCTGGACCAGTTCGGCCGTGGGCTCCTCGGCCGTGGCGCGGAGGGTTTCGACTTCCTCCAGGACGGCTTTGAGCGTGCCTTTGGCCTCGTCGACCGTCATCGCCGGAGCCGCAGTCTCCGCGGTCGGCTCCTCGGCCTTCTTCTGGCAACCGAAGATCGCCAGCGCGACGGCTATCGCCGCCACGACTACTAGGGTTTTACGCATTTTCCGGAACCTCCTCACTTATGATAAAGATGAATACGTATACTTTTGCATGTTAGCACCCGGCGGTAAAAAAGTCAACTTATATGTTTTTACTTTTCGCCGGCGCACGTCCGTACCGAGCGGCTTCGTTCCGAACGCGCCGAAATTATTTGCGTTCAATATGATATGTGTTATATTCCCGTTAAACGAATAGCGCGAGGAGGAAGATAGGAATGATCGTAAGAGCTTTATTTCTGGCGGTGACCGCCGCGTTGTTGGCCGGCGGGAACGCGTCGGCCTGGTTAAAGTACGCCGGCGAGTACAACCCTTCCACCGGTTGGCCCGGGATCCGCGTCGTCGACGACAACAACCACGTCGTAGCGGTCATCTCTTTCGTTACGCCCAACGTGAGCTTCAGCGTACCGTACGTAACGCTCGAGGAGACGTTGGACCCGAACGACATCGCGACCTGGAACGAGTTCGACAAAAAACAAGACCCCGTGGTCGCGAAGCGCGCAAACGGTTGCGCCCAGGCGCTCAAGGTCTCGAAATTGAAAATCTACGACTATTTGACGGAAGAGGCCTGGGAGAAGTGCGGCGGGAGCTCGGCGTTCGTGAACCACCAGGTCCGCGTACGCGTCGGCTACCTCAAAGGTGCGAAGTATAAGAAGATCGAAATTAAGGACTACCAGACCGACCCGGCGATGATGGGCGTTATCTTCGAGGTCGACGTGATTAAAGACATAACCGAGATGGGGCCGGTGTGCTGGGGTTACTGGTACCCCTAACGCCGGACCTTCGCGAAACCTCCCTAAGGAAAAAGTCGTGACGGAACCGAAGTCGACCGGTTACGCAAGTTTTATCGCCCGGGTCGCGGGCGCGAGTTTCCTGGGCGGCGTCCTGGCCGCGGCCGGCGAGTACGTCGCGAGCGCGGTCCTCGACGGCGCCCGCTTTTGGGGAACGCCGAGGTTTTTTTACCAGTTGCTGTTCGGCAGCGAATTCTTGTGGCTGGGCCTTGTCGCGGCCGGGGCCTCGGTCGTCGCCGGCAGCGCTTATTTTTTATGGGCGGCGAGGAAAAGGCCGCCGCGCCTGGCGTCGCCGGCGCTGCTGGCTACCGCGGTGGCGCTTTTCGGCGTTCCGACTTCGTGTTTTTTGGCCCGGGTAGACCATCCGCTTTTCCACGGGGGCGCGGGGCTTATGAGGTTTGCGGCCCCGGTGGCGGTTGCGGGGACGGTCGTCGCGTGGGTCGTTTTGGCCGCCGCGGCCTACGGAACGATTAAACGAT
>DATKXQ010000100.1:0-9056 GCA_035528975.1 bacterium | reverse complement strand
TGGCGTACGAACAACGCCGCGACTCGAGCGGCCACTTCGCCCTCGCCGAGCAAGTGGCGTTTTTGAAAGTATCGTATATGATAGCTTTTTGAGCGGGGAAAGGCGGCGCAAATGAGGCCCGCGCGGGCCCTTTTTTTATCTACGGCCGCTCGGTTCAACGGGGAATTCGGTGCGGAGGGGAATGATTATCGTGAACGTCGACCCCTCGCCGGCCTTCGAGCTGACGTCGACGCGGCCGCCGTGCGATTCGGTAGCCCTTTTGGCGATGGTCAGGCCGAGGCCCGTCCCGCCCACGGTGCGGGTGCTCGAGCCGTCTACCTGGTAGAACGTCGAGAATATGTTTTCGAGTTGGTCCTCGGAGATGCCGGGGCCGTTATCGGCGACGGCTACGGCCAGGTTTCCGTTTCGGCGTTCGACCGACACGCGGACCAGGCCGCCCGGCGCGTTGAATTGGATAGCGTTTTTTATGAGGTTCCCCAGGGCGCTGGCCAGGAGGTTCGGGTCGGCGTACGTCGACGGCAGGTTTTCCGCGGGCTCGAGTTCGACGCGGATCTCGTTTCGCTCGGCCATCTGTTGGTACTTGGCCACGGTCTCTTCCGCGAGGTCGTTGAGGTCTACGGGTTCGAGTTTGAGCTCCAGTTCCCGGGATTCCAGGAGCGAGAAATCCAGTATGCTGTCGACGAGTTCGCGGAGCCGGCGCGCCTCTTTATCTATTATGCCTACGAATTGGTAGTACGGGTATTCGAAGGCTTTTTTGTCCGCTATTATAAGCTCGGCGCTTCCTATTATCGAGGTCAGCGGCGTCCTCAGCTCGTGGCTGACGTTGGCGATGAAGTTCTCTTTTAAGAAAGCGAGTTCTTTGGCCTCGGTCACGTCGCGGAACGTGGCGACGTAGCCCACCTTCTCTCCCGTCGGGTTCGTAACGGCGTTGACCAGGACGCGGTAGTAGCCGGTTTTGCCCTCTTGCCCCGCCGGGTTGGCGGCGAACTCGAATTCGGTCGCTTCCTGCGCCTGGAGTTTGACGCTGGCTTGTTCGAACGTCTCGTGGAGGGCCGGCGTTTCGATTATCGAGCGGACGTGCCGGTTTATGATGTCGCGCGCCTGGCGGCCCAACATCCTCTCGGCCGCGGGGTTGACCTCGATGACCCGCAGGCCCATATCGGTGACGATTATCGCGTCCGCGATACTCGCGAAGGTGGCGTCGAGTTTCCTCCGGTGTTCCTCGGCGATGGAGATGGACGACAGTACGCGGTCGAACAGGCGGGCGTTTTCGATCGACCCCGCGACCTGGCCGGCGAAGAGCGTTAGGAGTTGAAGGTCTCTGTCGGTGAAGATGTCGCCGCCCAGGCGGCCCAGCGTCATTACGCCTATGGTCTCTTCGCGAGACAGCAGCGGCACGCACAGGAGGGATTCCCGTTCTTCGGTAGGGGTTCCCGGGACGACCATCGACCTTTGGTCCGCAATCGCGTCGTTGACGTATTCGCCGACGCCGGTGAGGGCGACGTGGCCGGTTATTCCTTCGCCGAGCTTCAACCGGATCTTCATTACCTCTTCGGGGTAAGCGGTCAAGCTCACTATGGGCTCCAGGATGCCGGCCTCCCGGTCGAGCAAGAATACGGTGCACTCGTCGGCCCCTATGAGGTCCTTCACCTTCTGTGCGATGTTGTAAATTATCTCCTCGGTATCGAGCGAGGACGAGAGGGTTTTCGAAGTTTCGAGCAACGTCAGGAGCTCTTCCATGCGGCTGGCGTTCTGGGCGAAGAGCTGGGAGTTCTCGACGAATACCGAGAGCTGGTTGCATATCGTCCGTAGGAGGTCGGCGTCCTCGGTTTGGAAAACCCGGGTTTTCCAGGAATACAGCGTCAGCCGGCCGAGGACCTGCTGCTTGGCTATGAGGGGCAGCGATATGTACGCCGCGGGGCCCCCCTCGCCGGGCGGCGGCAATTCGAACAAACCCTCCCCGGCGGCGCTATCTTTTACGAAGATCTCCCTCGTTAGGAGCGCCGGGCTATCCGCTTCGCCGACGGTCGCAACGGCTTCCCAGCGTTTTTTCTGTTTCTCGTCCAGGCCCGCGCACGCCGTTAATCTGAAAGAGCGTTGTTTTTCGTCGTACAGGTGAATCGTGCCGGCATCGAGGCCGGCGAAGGCCATGATCTTGTCGAGCGCGGCGTTGAGTAATTCGTCGACGGGCGGAAGACGGCTGGCATCGGCGGCGATCGAGCTCAGGATGGACAAATAATCGGTTTGGCTTTTAACGTTTTCCAAGTACAGCACGTTCTCTACGCCGATCGCCGCCTGGAAAGCGATGCCTTCGAACAACGACATGTCCGATTCCGAGACGAACGCCCGGGGTTTGTTCCACAGGGCGAAAAGCAAACCGAGGAGTTGATTTTTCTTGCGCAGCGGCGCGACGGCCATCGCCGCCGTAACGAATTCCGGGAACAAGTTGTCTTTGGTCCTCTCGTCGACCGCGCCGGTGTCGGCTATGAATACCGGTTTATTGCTCGCCGCGACTTTTTCGTAAAAACTATAGTCCGTGAGGGTGAAATCGGCCGAGCGCAAGTGTTTTTCCGTCGCGTCCGGGAAGCCGGCGGCGGCCTTCAGCTGCCGCGGTTCGCCGGCGTCGTCGAGGAGGAGCAGTACCGAAGCGTCGGCGTCCATAACGGTGTTCGTTTCTTCGACGAGGAATTCGAGGGATTTGTCCAGGTCCACCGTCTGGCTGATGATATGACTTATGTGGAGGAGCGTTTCCGCGTCGTGCGTAGCCCGCTGTTCTTTGGCCAGGAGGTTTACGTTTTGGATCGCTACGGCGAGCTGGTCGGCGAAAGTCTTTACGCTTTCCACGTCGCGTTCGGTGAACGCGTCTTTGGAATTCTCCTGGACGTCGAGTACGCCGGCGACGCGGTCGCCGATGCGAAGGGGGATCGATATTTCGGAACGAGCTTCCCCCGCGATGGGGTCCGCGGCGTAACGCGGGTCGTTAAAAGCGTCGTTGGAAAAGGCTATCTGTCCCTTTTCTGCGGCCCAACCGACGAGGCCCAGGCCGAACGGTACCCGGGGCGACGTCCGGAGGGTTTTTTCGTAGGCGCCTTCCACCACGGTCGCGTTTAGCACTTTGGGGTTTTCCGGGTCTACTAAGAAGACGGCGACGTTGAAGTATTTGAAATGCTTTCTGATGGCGGCCGCGGTGGTCCGCAGGAGAGTGGATATGTCGCGGGCGGCCAGGATGTCCTTACCGATTTCGCCGACGAGCGCCAACTCGCTCGCCCGGTTCCTTTCCTCCTGCAGCAAGGTCGTATTCTCAAGGATTACGCCGATGTGGTCCGCCAGCGTTTCCATGACGAGGGCGTCGCTCTCTTCGAAGGCGCCGACGCGTCGGCTCTGGATATCTATCACGGCCGCGACTTTACCGCGAGTTATGACCGGGACGGACAGCTCGGATTTCGTCTCCATCACGGAAGGGTTTATTTCTAAAAAGCGGCCGTCTTTCGCCACGTCGTTTATCAGGATCGGACGCTTGCGCTCGGCCGCGGCGCCGACTATGCCGTCGCCCCGTCTTTGGCGATACCCTACCGGGAGGTGGTCGGCGTATCCGCCCACGATGGTCTCGAGGAAGAGCTCGCCCCGGCGGTCGTCGATGGAGTAGATGGCGACGTTGTAGTAGTTGAATTTATTTTTTACGGCGTGCGCGATTTTCTCGTACAGCGCGCGCATCGACGGCGCCGACAGGGCCGTTTTCCCGATCTCGTTTATGAGGCTTAGTTGGAGCGCCCTTTTCTTTTGGCCTTCCAGGCGCCTGGCGTTCTCGACGGCGGCCGCGGCGTACGTCGCCAACGCTTTGACGAACGAGATGTCGCCGGCTTCGAAGGCGCCCCGTTCGTCACAACCGAGCGCGATGATGCCCAGGGTTTTTTCGCCGGCGGCGATGGGGACGGCGAGGAACGAGCCGCCGCTCGCCTCGTCGGTCATGTGGGGGCCGCCCTTGGCCGAGACGTCGGCGACGTAGACGGTTTGGCGATCCGACAACGCCCTGGAGGCCAGGCTCTCGCCGAAAGTTTCGGCAGCCAGTTGCGCCTCTTCGAGCGTATAGCCGAAAGTGGCCAGTTGTCGCACGACGCCGGCTCCTTCGTCGCGTAAGTAGACGGCGCCCTTGTCGAACGGTACGCCTTTCCTGGCCTCTTCGAGCAGTAATTCCAGGGGGGATTGTACGTCCTGAGCCGACGATAACCGCGGCGCCGAGTCGATCACGAGCCGCAATTGCTTATTCTCCCACTTGAGACGGTCGAGTTCCGCAGACAGCTTTTCGCGGCCGGCGATCGAGGCCAACGCCGCGGCGACGTCGTCGGCAAACGCCTGGCTCGCGATTTCGTCCTCGGGCGAGAATCCGCCGGCGGTCGCTTCTTTTATCAATACTACGACGGCCGTGACGGAACCTTCGACCTTTAGCGGTACGGCGAGTAGCGGGTTACCCGCGTACCGCTCGAGGAACGAAAGTCCGCTCAGGTCTTCCGGGCCGGCCGACGGGAGGTTTAGCGCGCGGCCGCGCTCCGAAGTCCTCGTTATGACGTTAGTGTCCCCCGGCGGCAACGTGAGTTGCCGATATTTGCCGGATTTCTTCGCCGTCAGCGCTATTTCGATGTAGTCTTTCGCCTCGAGGGAGAATATCGCGCACGCCTCGGCGCCGAAATAATCGGCCAAACCGTTGGTCACGAGGGGCAGCAGTTCGGCCCGCGTACCCGCGTTGCGGATTCGCGCTTTCAGGGTACGGGCGTTCTTCGGCGGTAGGCCGCGCCCGCCGGCGGTTTTAGCTTTTTCTAACATCTCTTGCGTCGGGTAATCCTAAGCTATTTTAACCTCGCCGAAATAAATATCAAGGTTTTATTTTAATTCGAAGGCGGGCGCGTCGCCCGACGCGCGGAGGCGACGCCGGCGGGTCGGCCCCCCCGCGTTCCGATAATGGACCTCGAGCCCCGGAATCGGCTGCGGATTAGGGTACGCCCGCCGCAGCCGATGAAAAAACTTGATTTCTCGAGGCGGAAAGTATAACATACGAAATTCGAAGATAATCGGTCCCGTTCTTTTCTACCCGGAGGAGCGACGCCATGTCTCATCATTTCAACAATTATATCGCCGGCCGGTGGGTCCCGGCGAAATCCGGCAAGACGGTCGAAAACCGTAATCCCGCCAACACGGAAGATATCGTAGGCCTTTTCCCGGACTCGGGCGAGGACGACCTGAACGAAGCGGTCGCCGTCGCCCGGGACGCGTTTGCGAGTTGGCGCAAGGTACCGGCGCCGATACGCGCCTTGAAGATCCAGCGCGCCGGCGAGCTTATGCGCGAGCGCAAGGAAGAGATATCCCGCCAGATGACGCGCGAGATGGGGAAGGTTATCGCCGAGACGCGCGGCGATACCCAGGAAGGTATCGACACCGCGTTTTACATGGCCGGGGAAGGCCGGCGCCTCTTCGGCATAACGACGCCGGTGGAGCTGCCCGACAAATTCGGGATGGCGTTCAAGCGGCCCGTCGGCGTGGCGGGCCTGATAGCGCCGTGGAACTTCCCTATGGCTATCCCGACGTGGAAGGCTTTCCCCGCCCTGGTGGCCGGCAACGCCGTAGTCATCAAACCCGCGACGTACACGCCGGCCACGGTGTGCGAGCTGGGCTTAATCCTGGAAGAGGCCGGCGTCCCGCCGGGCGTGTTCAACGTCGTATGCGGCCGCGGCTCGACCGTCGGGGAAGCCATGCTCAATCATCCCGACATAAACGTGATATCCTTCACCGGCTCGAGCGCCGTCGGCCGCCGCATCAACGAGGTGGGGGGCAGGAACCTCAAGCGGGTGTCGCTCGAGCTCGGCGGCAAGAACGCGCAGATAGTACTGGCCGACGCCGACCTCGAGCTGGCGCTGGAAGGCGTCCTGTGGGGAGCCTACGGCACGACCGGCCAGCGCTGCACCGCGACCAGCCGCCTTATAGTCCAGGAAAAGGTCTACGACGAAATGGTCAAAATGGTGGTGGACGCCGCGGCCCGGTTGAAGCTCGGCGACGGCCTTGACGAGTCGGTGCAGGTGGGGCCGCTGGTCAGCGAAGCGCAGCGCGAGACGGTCCACGAGTACGTCGAGATCGGCAAGAAAGAGGGCGCGGAACTGGCGTTGGGCGGCGAGTTCTACGAGGAGGGGGATTGCGCCAAGGGGTTCTTCTATAAACCCACCGTTTTCGTCGGCGTCGAGCCGACGATGCGCATCGCGCGGGAAGAGATCTTCGGGCCGGTCCTGTCGGTAATCAAAGTGAAGGACGCGGACGAGGCGATCCGCGTCCTCAACGACTCGTCCTACGGCCTTTCCAGTTCGATATATACCCGCGACGTCAACCTGGCGTTCAAGGCGATCGAGGACATCGAGGCCGGCATCACGTACGTGAACGGCCCGACGATCGGCGCCGAAGTGCACCTGCCGTTCGGCGGCGTCAAGGATACGGGCAACGGCCACCGCGAAGGGTCTTTTACGGTCTTCGACATATTCACGGAGTGGAAGACCGTATACGTGGACTACTCCGGCAAGCTGCAGCGGGCGCAGATCGACGCGGAGGAATAGGCCGCAAGGCGTCGGGGCGCAAGGTTTCGCAACGGGGCGGCCGCGACCGCCCCGTCGTACTAAGGGGTGGTATTCCGTGGACGTCTTCATATTCCTGACCGACATTATGGGCGCCGCGGTGTACGCCGCCGACGGCCGGAAGGTCGGCCGCGTCGAGGACTTCGCGGCGGACGCGGCCGAGCCGTATCCCCGCATCGGCTTTTTCGTCGGTCGGCTCTCCGCGGGGAAGGAGAGGGTGCGCGTCCCCTGGGAGGCCGTCGGCCGCATGGAGCGGCGCCGGGTGTACTTACAGGGCGACCCGGCCGATTTCGAGCGGTTCGAGCGGCGGCCGGGGGAGGTGCTGCTCGTCGCGGACCTCTTGGATAAACAGGTCGTCGACGTAAACGGCGCCAAGGTGGAAAGGGTAAACGATATCAACTTGTTGAACACGGAGCGCGACCTGCGCATAGTTCACGCCGATACCGGCATCCGGGGGGTGCTCCGGCGGCTGGGCGTCTTGCGCCTTTTCGACGCCGTAACGGTCTGGCTGTTCGAATATAAGGTTAAGGAACGGTTCGTTAACTGGCGGTTCGTCCGGCCGGTGGGCGAGCAGTTCGCCGGGGCGTCCGTGCACCTTACGGTCGCCGGCCAGCGGTTGAGCGCGCTGCACCCCGCGGACCTGGCGGACATTATCGAGGACCTGCCGCAGCCGGAGAGGGCGGCCGTCTTCGCCGCCCTCGACGACGAGAAGGCGGCCGAAATATTGGAGGAGGTCGACGAGCCGGAATTCGCGGTCGACTTGCTCGAGGCCGTCGGCGAGGAACGGGCGGGGGATATAATCGAGGAGATGGACCCGGACGAGGCGGCGGACGTCCTGGCCGAGATGGACGAAGCGCAGGCGGAGGAACTCATCGGCGCGATGGAAGACGAGGAATTGGCCGACGATTTGCGGGAGCTGCTGGCCCACGAGGAGGGAACCGCGGGCGCCATAATGACCACCGAGTTCGTGGCCGTGGGTCAAAACGATACCGTAAGCGCCGTGTTTAAACGGATAAAAGCGGACGAAGACGTGGAGGCGTACAATTATATCTACGTGGTAGGAGACGACGACGCGCTGGTCGGCGTTTTTTCGTTGCGCGACGCCTTGCTCGCGAAAAGGAGCACGCCGGCGGCGGCGTTGATGGAAGAGAGGGTCGTCGCCGCCAGGACCGAGGACCGCCCCGACCGCATATTCGAGCTCTTCGGGAAATACGGCTTCGCGGCGCTCCCGGTGGTCGACGACGAAGATAAACTCAAAGGCGTGATTACGCTGTACGACGCGGTCGCCGCGAAGTACCCCGAGTTCGAGAAGGAGTGACGGTGGCGCTGAAGTTCAAACCTCGGACCTGGCTCACCCCGCGCGTCAAGGGGTTCGCGTTGTTCCTCGCGCTCCTCGGCCCCGGCATAATTACGTCCAACGTCGACAACGACGCCGGCGGCATCGCCACCTATTCCATATGCGGCGCTCGGTTCGGTTACACGATGTTGTGGGCGTTCGTGCCGATAACGATATTCCTGGTCGTGGTCCAGGAGATGGGCCTGCGGATGGGGGTGGTGACGGGCAAAGGTTTGTCGGACCTCATCCGGGAGCGGTTCGGCGTCCGCGTCACGTTCTATTTGATGCTGGCGATGCTGGTCGTCAACCTGGGGAACACGGTCGCCGAGTTCGCTGGCGTGGCGGCGAGCCTGGGTATCGTGGGCGTCAGCAAGTACGTTTCGGTCCCCATAGCGGCGGCGGCGTTGTGGCTTCTGGTCGTGAAGTGGGATTACAAGCGCGTCGAAAAACTATTTTTAGTGGCGTGCGTCGTGTACGTGTCGTACGTCGTGGCGGGTTTTATCGCCCGGCCGGACTGGGGGGACGTGGCGGCGAACGTCGTGGCGCCGGAAATCTCGTGGGACGGCGCCTATTTCGCCATGCTGGTGGGGTTGGTCGGTACGACGGTCGCGCCGTGGATGCAGTTTTACTTGCAGGCCGCGGTCGTCGAGAAGGGCGTAAAGATTTCGGAATACCGGCTGTCGCGGTGGGACGTCGTCATCGGCTCGGTGTTGGTCAGCGTCGTAGCGTTTTTCATCGTGGTCGTCTGCGGCGCGACGCTTTACACGAAGGGTATCGCGATAACCGACGCCGCCGACGCGGCGCTCGCGCTCAAACCTCTCGCCGGCAAGTACGCGTCGTTTCTGTTCGGCTTCGGCCTTCTGAACGCCTCGCTTTTCGCGGCCTCCATTCTCCCGCTGGCGACGGCGTTCTTCATATCCGAGGCGTTCGGGTGGGAGGCGGGGGTCGACAAGAAGTTCGCCGAGGCGCCCGGCTTCTACTCGCTGTATACGGCCATATTGGCCGCCGGCGCCCTGGCCGTGCTGTGGCCGGGCGCGCCGCTTTTCGAGATAATGTACTGGTCCCAGGTCGTCAACGGCGTCGCGCTGCCCGCGGTCATCTTCTTCATG
>DATKXQ010000099.1:0-2547 GCA_035528975.1 bacterium | reverse complement strand
ACAACTTCACGGCCGACGGCGAGGTCGTGGGCGACGTCGCGTTCGAGGAGGCCCGGGAAGTGGCCTCCCTCATAAACCCGGCCCAGGGCGGCGTGGGGCCGGTCACGACGGCGCTGCTCCTCGCCAACGTCGCCCGGGCCGCGGGGGTAGCCGTATCGCTATGAACGCCGAGCGCGAGCTGCCGTTGTTCGTGGAGCCCGAGGGCCCCGCAGTCTACACCGTGAGCGAGCTCACCGACGAGGTGCGGGCGACGCTGGAAGGGGCGTTCGACGACGAGCTGGCGGTCCGCGGCGAGATATCCAACTTCAAGCACCACGCGTCGCGGCACATGTATTTCTCGCTCAAGGACGACGCCGCGGTGATAAGGTGCGTCTTCTTCCACCCCGCGAACACGGCGCTGCGGTTTGCGGCCGCGGACGGCCTGGAGGTCGTGGCGCGCGGCCGGCTCGGCGTCTACCCGCCGCAGGGGTCGTATCAATTGTACGTCTCGTCGCTGGCGCTGCGCGGCGAAGGCGGCCTTATGGCCGCGCTCGAGCGCTTAAAGAAGAAGCTCGCGGCGGAGGGCCTGTTCGACGAGGAGCGCAAGCGGCCGCTGCCGCGCTTCCCGCGCCGGGTGGGCGTGGTCACGTCGCCCTCGGGCGCGGCCTTCCGCGACGTGAAGAACGTCCTGGCGCGGCGCTGGCCCGGCATCACGATAATCCTCCGGCCGACGCGGGTGCAGGGCGAGGGCGCCGCGGCCGACATCGCCCGGGCGATAGCGGAATTCGACGAGGCCGCCGCGGCGGACGTGCTCATCGTGGGCCGGGGCGGCGGCTCGCTCGAGGACCTGTGGGCGTTCAACGAGGAGGTCGCGGTGCGGGCCGTAGCGGCGTCGCGCACGCCGACGATATCGGCGGTGGGGCACGAGGTGGACTGGACGCTGGCCGACTTCGCCGCGGACATGCGGGCGCCCACCCCGTCCGCGGCCGCGGAAATCGCGGTGCCGGTAAAGGAAGCCGTCGCGGCGGAAGTCGCCGAGATGCGGCTCGCCGCGTCGGCGGCGGCCGGGGCGTACGTATCGAGGGTGCGCGAGGACGTTGCCGAGATGAAGAGCTCGTACGGGTTCCGCGCGGTACCCCGGCGCGTCGACGAGCGGCTCCAGCAGGTCGACGAGACGGCCGCGCGGGCGTCGCGCGCCGCGCGGGGCGCGCTGGCCGTTTTCCGGAGTCGCTACGCCGAGGCGTCGCGGGGCTTTCGCGCGCTGTCGCCGGCGGCGACGCTGGCGCGGGGATACAACATCGCGACCCGCGACGGCAAGGCCGTGAAGCGGGCGGCGGCGACGGCCGCGGGCGACGATATAACCTTAAACTTCGCCGACGGCCGGCGGGCCGTAAAGGTGATGGCGGACGGGGAGGCCGAAGGTGCCTAAGAAAGCGAAGCCGACGTTCGAGGAAGACCTGGCGCGGTTGTCGGAGATCGTAACGTTGTTGGAGGAGGGGCCGGATACGCTGGCGGAGATGCTGGCGCTCTACGAGGAGGGAATGGCGATAACGGCGCGGCTGGAGGAAACGCTGGAGGAGGCCGCGACGAAGGTCGTGGAGCTGTCCCGGGGCGACGACGGCGAGCCGGCGCTCGAGGAACGGGAGGAGGAGAGCTGAGGAAATTGGACGCCGCCGCCGTAATCGACGCCATCGACGTTCGTTCGCGGAGCGCGCGCGAGTACCTGGCGGCGGACACCTTCGCGGCGTCGATGGAACCGCCCCACCTGCGCGAGGCGGCGGGCGCGTACCTCGAGCGGGGAGGCAAGGGGCTCCGTCCGGCGTTGGTGCTTATGTGTTGCGGCGCCGCGGGGGGGCGCGAGGAGTGGGCCCTCGCCGCCGGGGCCGCGGCCGAAGTCACGCACAATTGGACGCTCGTGCACGACGACGTAATCGACCGCGACGAGCTGCGGCGCGGCGGCCCCACCGTGCACGCGGACCTCGCCGCGCGCGGCCGGCTCGAGTTCGGGTTCGGCGACGACGACGCGCGTCACTACGGCCTGACGATGGCGGTTTTGGCCGGGGACCTGGGGCCGTGTTGGGCGGCGCATCTGCTGGCGCGCCTTCCCGAGAACGGCGCGACCGACGGCGAGACGGCCTGGCGCCTGGCGACGGAACTCGCCGCCGTCACGGTGCCGGCGATACTGGCGGGTGAGGCCGAGGACGTCCAGCTCAGCGTTACGCCGCTCGCGGCCGTCACCGTCGAGGCGGTGGAGGGTATGCTCGCGAGGAAGACGGGAGCGCTGTACGAGTGGTGCGCCCGCGCCGGCGCCGTTGTGGGGGGAGCGGGCCCCGAAACCGTAGATAAATTAGGCCGGTTCGCGCGGTTGTGCGGGACGGCGTTCCAGCACGTAGACGATACGTTGGCCTACTTTGCGGACGAGGGCCGGACCGGGAAGGCCGCGGCCTCAGATTTACGTGAAGGCAAGCGCACGGCGCTCGTACTGGAAGCGTACCGCAACGCCGGCGCCGAAGACAAGAGGTTCATCGCCGACACGCTCGGGCGGCCCGACGCGGCCGCGTCCGATAT
>DATKXQ010000098.1:0-2821 GCA_035528975.1 bacterium | reverse complement strand
ACGTTCCTTTCACGACCGCGTTTTGCGTGGCGAGGAGGGGACGGAAGCCGTGGCCCGTTATATTTGGAATAATCCGGTCCGCAAGGGTTTGGCGGCGTCGGCGTTGGAATATCCGTTTATCGGTTCTTTCGTGCTACCCGTTACCGATTGGTTCTAAGCGGCTTAACCTCTTCGACGGTAATCGTAGGCGCCGGTTTTTAAACCGGCGCTGTACTCCCGCTCCGACCTGAAGGTCGGCGCCTACGAAAACCCATCGCCGCCGACCGCAAGATCGACGCCCTGTCGTACGGGCGCAACGCGTTGCGCCCCTACCCCGCCGTCCCCGGCCGCGGCCGAAACGGTTTGACTTCCGGCCCGGCGCGTATTAATATCCGAGGGTAAGAAGGCGTCGGCGGGCAAGGGGGGGCGGTCATACGCCGAGCCGGGGTAAGGCTGGCGGCCCGCCGGGCGGGCGAAGGCCGTCGGGGATTTCAACTCTCGTTCTTCGCACAAGGGGGTAAGCAGGATGGCGTTCATCGCGGGGGAAGAGAGCCTGGAGGCGGGCGTATACCGCTGCACGAACTGCGGCGCGGAGATCCGAATGGAAGCCGGCTCCGCGTTCCCGCCGTGCGAGTGCGGCGTCGAGAACTGGTCGCTCGTGCGGAAGCCGTAACGCCGAGGCGGGGCGGCTCAGGCGACGGGTTTACATTCGTCGCAGGCTTTGTACCCTTGCTCCTCGGCCTCGGTTATCGTTACGCGTTCCTTGTTGGCGTGGTGGATGTGGTCGCACCACTGGCACCCGGGTACGTGGTACCGGTCGTCCTCTCTTTTATCCACCGAAATTACGACCTCTGGAGTCATACGCTTTCCTCCTTCCCCCGCGTGCGGGCCTCTATAATTTAAACTAAAAACGTCATAATATCAACCCAAAAATTCCGACGGCGCGACCTTCCCGGCGGGGAGGGGCGGCGCCGGAGGGGGCGACGTGATATACCTCGTAACGTACGAGCTGGACGACGACGGCGCCGACGACGGGGACCTGCTCGAGGCGATGCGGAGCTACGACGCCGTTCACGTCCACGGCGGTACCTGGCTGGTGGAGGCGGACGAGGCGGCGAAGGACGTTCGCGCCCGGCTCGGGCGGGCGACGCGCAAGAGGCGGTGCCGGCTGTTCGCGGGCCGGCTGCAGGGCGACTACGCCTACCTCAACCTGTCCGTCGAGGCGGCCGACTGGCTGGACGAGCGCGACGAGTGCGACTTCGACTAGGGGCGGCCGGCGGAATAGGCGCCGTTCGTGCGATTAATCCTTGACTTTACGTCGTAAAATTGTTATATTCGGCAACCTCGCGGCGTCGCCCGCGAGCGATTAATAATTGCGGAGCGTAATCGTGGACGAGAGAACGTTTATACCCAAAGAGAGCGACATCGAGCGGCGTTGGTTCGTGGTCGATGCCGAGGGCAAGGTGCTGGGGCGCCTCGCGACGCGCATCGCGCAGATCGTGCGGGGCAAGGAGAAAGTGTACTTCACGCCCCACCTCGACACCGGCGATTTCGTCGTCGTCGTGAACGCCGACAAGATCCGCGTGACGGGCAAAAAAGAGGCCGACAAGATTTACTATCGCCATTCCGGTTACATCGGCAACCTGAAGAAGACGACGCTGGGGCAGATGCTGGCACGCAAGCCGGAGTGGGTTATAATGCACGCGGTGCGCGGGATGCTGCCCAAGAATCGGCTGGGCCGCAAGCTCCTGAAGAAGGTCAAGGTCTACCGCGGCCCCACCCACCCCCACGCGGCGCAGAACCCGCAGCCGCTCGACGTATAACCGAGGCTGGAGGATTTCGGTTGGAGGTTAAAAAGTACTACGCCACCGGGAGACGGAAAACCGCGGTTGCCCGCGTCTGGATTTGGCCGGGCGAGGGCAAGGTGGTCGTCAACAAGCGGCCTATCGAGGACTACTTCACGCTGCAGAGCTGGCGCACGGACATAGGGAAGCCGTTCGAGGTCACGGCCACGGGCGGCAAGTTCGACGTCTTCTCGACGGTCAAGGGCGGCGGCATTACGGGCCAGATGGGCGCCCTGCGCCACGGCATCGCGCGGGCGCTGGAGCAGGTGGACGGCTCGTACCGCTCGGCGCTCAAGAAGGCGGGCCTCCTGACCCGCGACCCGCGGGAGAAGGAGCGCAAGAAGTACGGCCAACCCGGTGCGCGCAAGCGGTTCCAGTTCTCCAAACGTTAACCCCCCCACGCTTACGGCGGAGGACGCGTTTAGCTGGTGAGATAGAATCCAAGGCTATCGCTCCAAAGGGGCCGAAGCAGGCGGAAGGCCCCTTGCCTGGCGGCAGAAGGTCACGGAGGTAGAGATAGTCATGTTCGACGTATCGATGAAGCAACTACTGGAGGCCGGCGTGCATTTCGGCCACCAGACGCGCCGTTGGAACCCGAAGATGCGCAAATACATCTTCGCGGAGCGCAACGGCATTTATATTATCGATTTGCAGAAGACGCTGCGCTTGCTCGAGGACGCCTACGAGTTTGCGCGCGCGGCGGCCCGAAGCGGAGGCCGCGGCCTTTTCGTGGGGACCAAGAAGCAAGCCCAGGCCGCGGTGGAGGAGGAGGCGGAGCGGGCCGGCTGCTTCTTCGTGACGACGCGCTGGCTCGGCGGAACGCTCACGAACTACGAGACCATCAAGAAGAACATCGACCGCCTTAAGGCGCTGGAGGCGATGGAGGAGGACGGCTCGCTGGCCAAGTACGGCAAGAAGGAGCGGCTGGAGTTTTCGAGGGAAAAGGCCCGCCTCGTCAAGCTGTACCGCGGCATCCGCGACATGAAGCGGCTGCCCCA
>DATKXQ010000097.1:0-6923 GCA_035528975.1 bacterium | reverse complement strand
CTTTTCCCGAGGACCCTCGCGGCGTCGATTATCCCGTACGTCTCGATCGCGTTCGACAAGACCACTCTCTTGTTATACAACGTCCCGGCGCTGGAGGCGACCGCGGCCGCTCTGAGGCAACGCCTCGTTGCCGAGAACGTCAACATTTTCCCCGGCCACGCAGCCGTAATCGCCGTACTCGTCGGCCTGGTGCTCCTGGGTCTCGCGCGCCGGCGTTTCTATTGCCGCTACGTATGCCCGACGGGGGCGCTGCTGGCCGTCATTGGTTGGGCGTCGCCTTTCGGCCGGCGCGTAACGGCGCCGGAATGCACCGAGTGCCGGAGGTGCCGGAACGTTTGCCGGATGGGCGCCATAGGCGGCTGCGGCGAGACGACCGCCCAGGCGGAGTGCAACCTGTGTATGGATTGCCTCCCCGCCTGCGGGAAGCAGGCCGTCTCCTTCGGCTTCGGCCGCGAACGGCCGCCCGAAAACCAAACGACGTGGGCGCCCGCGGTAACGCGGCGAAGCTTCATCGCGACGACCGGCGCGAGTCTGGCGGTCGCGCCCGCGACGCTCGTCCTCGACGGCCGCGTGGAAGCGGACCCGTACCTGATCCGGCCGCCCGGTTCCGCCGCCGAAGAGGAGTTTTTAGCGCGGTGCGTGCGCTGCGGCGAATGCATCAGAGTTTGTTTGACGCAGGGCCTGGTCCCCGTGCACTTCGAGGCGGGCCTTACGGCCTTGTGGACGCCCCGACTCCTGCCGCGCAAGGGTTACTGCGAGTACAAATGCACCCTCTGCACGCAGGTCTGCCCGACCGACGCCATCACAAAGCTCTCCGAGGCCGAAAAGATAAAAGAGGTCATCGGCCTGGCGGTCGTCGACCGCGACCGCTGCCTCCCCTGGGCCAAGAAGGAGGACTGCAACGTCTGCGAGGAGATGTGCCCCACGGCCCCCAAGGCGATAGTGCTCCGGGGCCGCGGCCGCTTGAAACCTCACGTCGTCGCCGACCGTTGCGTCGGCTGCGGCATATGCGAATACGCCTGCCCGGTGGAAGGCGAGGCCGCCATCCGCGTCGTCGGCGACCCGGAACGGGCGTACGTCGTCCGCCGCGGCGGAAGCGCGGGCCGGCGGTACCGCGGCGGCCGGGGAGGATAGGGAAATACCCCGACCTTAACGGCGCCTGGCCGATTTAAATATGAAGAACGACAAAGAGGGAACGCTGCCCGGGTTCGTCGTCCAGGAGCACGACGCCACGACCCATCACTACGACTTCCGCCTGGAGATGGACGGCGTGCTGAAGTCCTGGGCCGTACCGAAGGGGATATCGACGAAACCCGGCGAGCGGCGCCTCGCGATCCAGGTCGACGACCACGCCCTCGCGTACGTCGACTTCGAGGGCGAGATCGAAGAGGGCGTCTACGGCGCGGGGACCGTCAAGATCTGGGACCGCGGCCCCTACGAGCTCGTGGACCGCAAGGACGAGAAGTTAGTCTTCAATTTAAAAGGGGAGAAACTGAAGGGCTCGTACGTACTGGTGCATACGAAGGAAAAACTCTGGATCATAATGAAAATGAAAAAGGCCGCCGGCGAACAGTCTACGACTCCGCCGTCACCTTCGCGATGATATCGTTGACGACCCTGGGGTTAGCCCGCCCTTTCGTCTTCTTCATGACGTAACCGACGAGCGCGCCCCGGGCTTTTTCTTTCCCGCCTTTTATATCCGCCACCGCTTTGGGATTCGCCGCCGCCGCTTCCTTCACCAATTCCTCTAAAGTCCCCGGGTCCGAAATTTGGCCTAAACCTTTGGCGTTCAAAATCGCCGCGGGCTCGCCGCCGTCGCTCATCAACGTCGCCAGGACTTCGCGCGCCGCGGGGACGTTGGCGTCGCCGGCGTCGAGGAGGCCGAGCAGCGCGGCCAGCGCCGCCGGCGTCAACCGGCTTGCGCCGAGCTCGGCGCCCCGCTCCTTGAGCTCCCGCGTTACGTCCCCCACGAGCCAATTCACCACGGCCCGCCTCTCGCCCGCATAGGCCGCCGCCGTTGCTTTCAGAAATTCGTAGTACGCCGGCGTGAACGCGAGCAGCTCCGCCTCCGCCGCAGTCGCCGCGTACTCCTCGAGGAGTTCGCGTATCCGCTTCGCCGGCGGCGCTCCCACCTCCGCGCGGAGGTCGTCGAAATACGACGGCCCGAGGGCGACCGGCGGCAAGTCCGGCTCGGCGAAAAACCGATAATCCGCGCGCGCCTCCTTGACGCGCGTCGGCGTCGTCTCGCCCGTCGCGTCGTCGTAGTGCAGCGTCACGCGCGTCACGCGGCCTCCCGCCGCCAATAGTTTTACCTGACGATCGTATTCGTACTCCAGCGCCGCTTCCATCGCCCGCAGTGAGTTAAGGTTTTTAATCTCGACCTGCTCGCCCAGTTCCTTCTGCCCTTTCTCTTTAACCGATATATTGGTATCGATGCGAAACGCGCCTTTATCGAGGTCGCAATCCGAGACGCCGGCGTCGATCAGCGTTTGCCGCAGCGCCACGATATACCGCCGCGCCTGCGCCGCGGACTTTATGACCGGCTTCGAGACGACCTCCATCAACGGCACGCCGGCGCGGTTGAAATCCAGCAACGTCTCGCCCGCGCGGACGTACGCTTCGGCGTGGACCGCTTTGGCCGTGTCCTCCTCGAGGTGCACGCGCTCGAGGGCCACGGCGCCGAAACCCTCGTCGGTCCAATATTCCACCTCGCCGTCGACGCCGAGCGCCCCGAAATGCTGGCTTATCTGGAATCCCTTGGGCAAGTCCGGGTAGAAGTAATTCTTGCGGTCGAACGCCACCGTCTCGAGCAGCCGGCAGCCCAGCGCCATCGCCGCTTTGAATCCCAAACGCAGCGACTCGCGGTTCAATACCGGCAGCGACCCGGGCAATCCCAGGCAAACCGGACACGTAAGGGTATTGGGGAGCGCGCCGAACTCCCGGGCGCACCCGCAAAATAACTTCGAGTTCGTCTTAAGTTGTACGTGAACCTCGAGGCCTATGGTCGCCTCGTAACCGCCACTCCCGCTCATCGCGACACACCTTCGGCCGGCGGCGCGTAGGCCTCCAAACGCCTGGCGAGTTCCGGCGGCACGTCGGCGACGACCCTCACCCGGCCGTCGCGGTCGCCCCGGGCCAACACTCGGCCGCGCTCGTAGATTTCCTGCAGTAGCGGCCCCGGAGCCAACTCCGCCACGACCCTGACTTCCGCCCTCGCTATCAATTCGTCCATCACGGCCGTCAGGCGCTCGCAACCTTCGCCGCAGCGCGCCGATATCGCCAGCGGCCTCTCGAAACCCAGCTCCGCATACCGGGACACGTCGAAACCGGGAACGAGGTCCACCTTGTTGAACGCGTCGATCCGTTTCTTATCGCGCGCGCCGAGCTTCGCCAGAAGGTCCTCCACTACTTCCGCCTGCCCCTCGACGTCCCCCGCGGTTACGTCCCGCACCACGATTATCAGGTCGGCCACCCTTATTTCCTCCAACGTCGCCCTGAAAGCGGCCACGAGGTCGGCGGGGAGATTCGATATTAAACCTACCGTGTCCGCCACCAAAACCGCCCGCCCCGAGGGAAGGCGCACTCGTTTCACGAAAGGGTCGAGCGTCGCGAACGGCACGTCCGCGGCGTACGCCTCCGACCCCGCGAGCCGGTTGAGCAGCGTCGTCTTTCCCGAATTGGTGTAACCGACCAAGGCGGCCAGAGGCATAGATGCCCGGCCCGACCGCTCCAGCGAGCGGCGGCGGGATATCTCCTTTATCTTGCGTTTGAGGGTGGATATTTTCTTCATCACGCGGCGCCGGTCGATCTCGAGCTTGGTTTCTCCCGGGCCGCGCGTACCGATGCCGCCGGCGGTCCGGCTCAACTCGCCGCCCCACCCCCGCAACCGCGGCAGCTCGTACTCGAGCTGAGCCAACTCGACTTGAAGCCGCCCTTCGTTCGTGCGCGCCCGCTGCGCAAATATATCCAATATCACCGCGGGCCTGTCTACGACGCGCACGTCGAGCTTTTTTTCCAGATTGCGCTGCTGCGCCGGCGTCAGCGGCTCGTCGAACACGACGAGGTTGACGCCGGCCTCCCGCGCCTCGGCCGCGACCTCCTCCGCCTTGCCCCGCCCAATCAACAGCGCGGCGTCGGGTTTGCGGCGCTTCTGGATAACGCCGCCCACGACCTCCGCCCCCGCGGCCCGCACTAAATTTTCCAACTCCGCGAGTGAGTCCTCGGCCGCCAGCGCCGCCGTTTTGCCCCAATCCAACCCGACGAGAAAAGCCGTCTCCGGCGCGAAGCGATCCGTATCTTCGGGCCTAATCGGCATCGACCCTCATCTCTTTTATTTCCGTCAAGTATGCCTTCAGCCCTTCGCGCCAGGGCGGCATAACCCGTCCCGTCAAACCGGCGTACCTCGAGCAGTCGAGCGCCGAGAAAGCGGGCCTTTCGGCGGCCGAGGCCAAATCGGCGGCGGAGATCCCCCGCACCGGCACGTCGAGCGCCGTCAACTTCAATACTTCCCCGGCTACGTCGTACCAACTCGCGACGCCCGCGCCGGCGACGTGGACGATTCCTCGAAACTCGATATCCAACAGCTCCGCCAGCGCTTCCGCCAGATGTCCCGCGTACGTCGGCGAACTCCACTGGTCGTTGACTACTTCCAGCGACCCGCCGTTTTTCGCCCGGGCCAGGATCTTGGAAACGAAACTCACGCCGCCGACGCCGAACAACCCCGCCGTCCGCACGATCAGGTGGTCGGGCGCCGCCGCGGCGACGCGTTTCTCGCCCTCCCACTTGCTCTCGCCGTACGCCGAAAGGGGGGCCGGCTCGGCGTCCTCCGTATAGGGAACCCGCGACGAACCGTCGAAGACGTAGTCGGTGCTCAAGTGGATGACGCGCGCGCCCGCGCCCGCCGCGGCCCCGGCGACGTTGCCCGCGCCCGTCGCGTTGACCGCGAAACACAAATCGCGCTGCCCCTCGCAAGCGTCCACCGCGGTGTACGCGGCGCAGTTTATTACCACCTCCGGCCGCAACCGCCCCACGACGGCGCGCACGCGCCCCTCGTCGGCTATGTCCATTTCGGAAACGTCGGCGCCCGTCACGTCGACGCCGCGCCGCTTCAGCTCGGCTATGACCGCCCGGCCCAGAATACCCCGATGCCCCGTCACCAATATATTCATCGCTTTACCTCGGCCCGTATTGACGCCGGTAATATTCGTCGAAGGCCGCGTCTTTCAAAGGCCGCCACCAATCCTCGTGCTCGACGTACCATCGCACCGTAGCTCGCAGGCCCTCGTCGAAGGGGGTCCGCGGCCGCCACCCCAGCGCTTTGACGCGCTCGCACGTCAGCGCGTACCGGCGGTCGTGAGCGGGACGGTCGCGAACGAACGTTATCAGGTCCTCCGGCTTGCCGAGGATCTCCAATATGCGCCGCGTAACGTCTATGTTCTCGAGCTCGCAATCGCCGCCCACGTTGTAGACCGCGCCCGCCTCGCCCTTCTCCAGCAGCAACGCCAGCGCCTCGCAATTGTCGCGCACGTGCAACCAATCGCGCACCTGGCGGCCGTCGCCGTACACCGGGAGCGGCTCGCCCGCGAGAGCGTTGGTTACGAAAAGAGGAATGAGTTTCTCGGGGTATTGGAAGGGGCCGTAGTTGTTGCTCGAGCGCGCCACCACCAACGGGACGCCGAAGGTCTTGGCGTAGGCGAGGGCGAGCAGGTCTCCCCCGGCCTTCGACGCCGAGTAAGGGCTCGACGGGTTGAGGGGCGCTACTTCGTCGAACGCCCCCTCGTCGACGGAACCGTATACCTCGTCGGTCGAGACCTGGACGAAGCGCCGCACGCCGACGTCGCGCGCCACCTCGGCCAACGTAAACGCGCCGACGACGTCCGTCACGACGAACTCCTTGGGGAAAAGTATGGAGCGGTCGACGTGCGTCTCGGCGGCGAAATTTATGACGGCGTCGCAGCCGGATATCGCGGCCCGCACCGCCACCTCGTCCGCGATATCGCCCTCGATAAACGAGAACCGGGAGTTATCCCGGACCCCCTCCAGGTTGGCCGGGTTGCCGGCGTACGTCAGTTTATCCAAAACGACGACCTCGGCCTCGGGCCAGCGCTCGAGCGCGTACGAGACGAAGTTCGAACCGATGAAGCCGGCTCCCCCGGTTACCAGGATCTTTTTCATATCAGTTCTCCGCGCCGCCGGCGCCGGCCCATATGCCGCGGCCGCCGCGACGCGCCTCCTCTTCGGCTCGCCGGAATACGGCCGCGAACGCGACGTCGGGCGGCACTTCCATCGTTTCCGCCCAACCCGCGCGGACGAGTTCCTCGTTCACGAAGGTCTCGCCGCCGTCGTCGTCACGCACGTACACGTACGCCAGCGTTCTGCCGTAGCGGTCGTATCGCGCCCGGCCGTACTTGAGGCGAAGTTCTCCTCTCGCCAGCAGCTCTTCGTTGCAACGCCGCGCCTCTCTATAATACGGCTCGTCCCGCTCCGGCGCGTCGATGCCGATATATCGAACGCTTCCCACGCCGTCCAATCTTATCGTGTCGCCGTCGATAACCCGGTAACCCGCGGCGTTTGAGAGGAGGTATCGCCAAGGGACGACACGCCCCGTCCTGGCGACCGCTACCGCCAGCGCCGTGACTACGGCCGCCGCGACGACGAGCGCCGTTACGAGCGACCTTTTAGAAGAGCGCCGCATCCCCCGGCTCGAAAGCCACGCCCAACATGTCCATCATCATTTCGGCGTTGGTGACCGCCTGTCCCAGCGGGTGGTTATTCATAAACACGTACGTCTTTTCGGCCTTGGCCGCGACGTCCCGAATGCGCGGCACCCAGTCTTCCAACTCCTGTTGCGGATACAGGTAATCGTAACGCTCGCTCGCCTGGTCGTGCTTCCACCATTTCTTGGCGTTGCGGCCGTGGAAGCG
>DATKXQ010000096.1:0-2486 GCA_035528975.1 bacterium | reverse complement strand
CCGCGCGGCCGCGCGCGACTGCCGGGCTTTCGGCGCCGCGGCGGCGTACGTCTTCGTGCCGGACCGCTGGTCGCCGTATTTCGCGTGGCTCGCCGGCGCCCGCGATATCGTCGGCTACGACTACGCGTCGCGGGGCGCCGCGTTGACGGAGAGGCGTCGGCCGCCGGCTCGGGCCAACGTCCCGACTTTTCTGTACCCGGAGGACGCGGCCGACATCCACGCCGCCGAGATATGGCTGCGGCTCGTCGCCCCGGAGGCGGCGACGCCTACGGCGTACCCCGCCTTCGAGCCGGGGGCGGAAGCGCGGCGGCGGGCCGCGGAATTCCTATCCTCCCGCGGCGCCGCGGCGAGGCGGCCTCTGGTCGTATTGCACGCCGGCGCCGCTAACGCGTCGTACCTGTGGTACGAGGAGGGCTGGCTCGAGGTGGGACGGGCGTTGTTGGCGCGCGGCGCGGGTGCGCTCGCGTTTACGGCGGGCCCGGGCGAGGCGGCGGCCGCGGCGGCTCTGGCGGAGAAGGTCGACGCCCGCGTGGCCTTCGCCGCCGCCCTCCCGCTGCTCGAGACCTTCGCGCTGGTCGCGGCGGCGGACCTCGTTGTGTCGCTGGATACGGGGCCGGTCCACGTCGCCGCGACGATGGGGACGCCGGTGGTCGCGCTCTACGGCCCGGGCGACGCGGCGATGTGGCGGCCGCTGGGCGTGCCGCACCGCGTCGTCACGGCCGAAGCGCCGTGCCGCGGCTGCAAGTCGGCCCGCTGTTTTCATGACCGGCACTATTGCATGGAGGCGATTACGCCTCGCGCGGTCATAGAAGCCGCGACGGAACTCATGACGGAGACGTACCCGTAGATGTATATCCCGGCTTTTACGGTGCCGGCGTGGCTGGGCGCACTCGGGTGGGCGGCGGCCGCGGCGTCGCTCGCGGCCGCGGTCATCCGGCTCCGCCGCAATCCGCCGAGCTGGCTCGGGTTCGCGGGCGCTGCGGCCGTCGTATCGGCGCTCCGGCTCCTCGAGTTCCCGCTGGGGGAGAGCGTCCCCTTCGGCGCGAGCGTCGTGGCGGTGGGCTTCGCCGTCGTCGTCTTCGGCGCGGAGGTTGCGGTGTGCGCGCTGGCCGCGGCAACGGTCGCGACCGGCGTTGTCGCGCCTCATCCCGATTGGGCGGCTACGGGAGCGAATTTGCTCGTGCACGCGGCGGCCGTGCCGTGGGTGATAGGGGGGGCGTACGTCGCGTTGAAGAGAGTATTTCCCTCGAGGGCCGCGGGTTACGTGTTGGCTTTCGCGCTGGGGGCGGCCGGGGCGCCGCTGGTCGCGCTCGCCGCGGGGATCGTCGCGTGGGCCGGCGGCACCGCGGCCTCCGGCGCGGCCGGGTGCCTGCTCGCCGCCGGGATGGCTTTGACGGCGGCGGAGGGGGTACTCGCGGCCTGGGGGTATGCCCTTGCCTCGAGCCGGCATTACGAGGCCGACGGCCGAGCGCCATTCTGGGCGCCGCGACCCTGGCCGGGGGCGTTCGGTCTGGCCGTGTTAGCGCTCGTCGTCGCCGCGGGAATAGCGCCGCTCGTCCCGGTTTACGGCGGCGCGCTCGGGCCGATGCCGGCGTGGGCGCGGGCGCCGGCGTTGTCGCACGGCGGCCGCGTTGTGGCGGGCGCGGCGACGGCGGCGGCCGCGGCGGTTTTCTCCTCGGCGCTGTACGCCGTCGGGGCGGCCTTGCGGCCGCGGCGTCGGGCGTAAAAAACCCGGCGCGGGTTAACGCCGGCGCCGGCCCCCTTCTCTCGGTTAATCCCCGGATTATTCCGCTTCGATTAAAAGGCGCGACGCGGCGACGCCGAAGAGGTCTTTTTCGGCGATGGCCGGCGAGACCTGCTCGTTGAATTTCGCGCGGTATTCCTCGAGCTGGGGCGCGAAGACGGAGGTCGCCATCCCCGTCGCCTTGGCCTCTTCCAACATGCCGCCGTCGAGCGAGGCCACCATCTCCCGGGCCAGCTTTTCGGCCAGCGCCTCCGCCTCTTTTTCGTTATCTATAACCATAACCCATCAGTCTTCCGCGACGTAGAAATCCTCCAGGCCGCCGCCGACGAATATGGCCTTCAACGCCTCGACGTCCGCGGCGGTTATTTGCAGCGCGACGCCGCACCGGCCTACGGTCCCCGGCGGCCGCGGTATCACCTCGGCGCCGTAGCCGTGCTGTACGGCCGACCTTTCCGCCGA
Organism: bacterium; assembly: GCA_035528975.1. Taxonomy (GTDB): domain Bacteria; phylum RBG-13-66-14; class B26-G2; order WVWN01; family WVWN01; genus WVWN01. The sequence continues at coordinate 283 of DATKXQ010000096.1, read as the reverse complement.
AATAGTATCGTGCGTCGACGCGAAGTGAAAGATGACGTATTTACCTTCGTCGCGCCGCGGCCGCGCCGACTCCTTGTCCGATGTCGACGACATATGCGAGCACTTACGTTTGAATTTAAAAAATTTGGCCGCCGAGGTCAAGGGAAATCGGGAGCGCCGCGCCCGGCCCGGGCCGGGAAGCGAAAAGCCGCCCCGGAGGGCGGCTTTTCTTTCGGGGCCGCTCCGCCTAGCGGAAGAGCGCTTTGACGCGGCCGTAAGACGTCGGCTCCACCGCCGTCTCCGT
>DATKXQ010000095.1:0-3791 GCA_035528975.1 bacterium | reverse complement strand
GTTCCGCGCGGCGCGGCGGATATGGTGCCGGCTTATGGCGGAGCGCTTCGGCGCCCGGGACCCGGCGTCGATGAAGCTGCGCTTCCACACGCAGACCGCCGGCTGCACCCTCACGGCCCAGGAACCGGCGAACAACGTCGTGCGCGTCGCCCTGCAGGCGCTGGCCGCGGTCCTCGGCGGGACGCAGTCGCTTCACACCAACTCGCGCGACGAGGCGCTGGCGCTCCCCTCCGAGGAGTCGGCGCTCATCGCGCTGCGCACCCAGCAGATAATCGCCCACGAGAGCGGCGCAGGGGATACCGCGGACCCTCTCGGCGGCTCTTACTACGTGGAGGCGCTGACGCGCGAGCTCGAGGCAAAGGTCGAGGAATATCTCCAACAAATCGACGCTATGGGCGGCGCGTTGAAGGCGGTGGAGAGCGGCTACTTCGCAGGCGAAATAGCCGCGAGCGCGTACCAATATCAAAAGGACGTCGAGGCGAAAAAGCGCGTCGTCGTGGGCGTAAACGAATACGTGACGGAGGGCGCGCCGCCTTTCGAGACGCTTCGCCTCGAGCCGGCGCTCGAGCGCGCGCGCACGGAGGAGCTCGCCGCCTACCGCAAACGCCGCGACAACGCCCGGCGCGAGGAGGCGCTGGCGGCGCTGCGGGAGGCCGCGGCGGCCGACGGCGCGCCGCTGATGGAACCTACGATAACCTGCGTGGAGGCCGGCGCGACGGGGGGCGAAATATCCGACGCGCTCCGCGACGCGTGGGGCGAATACGACAAGACGAAAGGCGCGGCGTGAAGGTCGAGGGAGCGAAGCTGGAGCACGTGGGCGTCGCCGTCAAGAGCATAGCGGAGGCGAGGCGGTTTTACGAGGACGCGCTCGGCCTGACGCTCGGCGGCGAGGAAGTCCTGGCGGAGCGCGGCTTGCGACTCGCCTTCTTCGACGCCGGCGGCGTCAAGATAGAACTGCTCGAGGGCCTGGGCGACGACCCGATATCCAAATTTATCGAGAAACGCGGCCCGGGCATTCATCACCTCTGCTTCAAGGTCGACGACATAGCAGCGGCGGCCGCGGCGCTCAGAGCCGACGGATACGAGTTCGTGACCGAGGCGCCGTACGAGGGCGCCCCCGGCTCGCGCGTCATCTTCATGAAACCGGCGAGCGCGTTCGGCGTGCTCATAGAGTTAATGCAGGAAGGTTAACCGTCCCGGTCCGTTAACCCTAAACATAAGGGGAGAAGATATGGCATTCGTAAAAGTTTCGACGGAGGGCGCGGTCGCGACGATCACGATCGACCGACCCGACGCGCTGAACGCGCTTAACGAACATGTCTTAGCCGAGCTGGAGAAGGCGATCGCCGAGCTTGACGCCGACGAGGGCGTCCTGGTCGTCGTCGTCACCGGCGCGGGCAAGGCGTTCGTCGCGGGCGCGGACATCGCCGCGATGGTCGACATGGACGGCGCCCGGAGCAAGGCGTTCTCCGAGATAGGCCAGCGCGTCTTCGCGGCGCTCAAGCGCGCGCACTTCATCACCATCGCCGCCGTCAACGGCTTCGCGCTGGGGGGCGGCCTGGAACTCGCGCAGGCCTGCGACCTGCGCTTCGCCTCGACGAAGGCGAAGCTGGGGCAGCCGGAGGTCGGCCTGGGCGTGACGCCCGGCTTCGGCGGGACGCAGCGTCTGCCGAAGCTCGTCGGCCCGGCCCACGCCATGTACCTTCTGGCGACCGGCGAGACGGTCGACGCGGAGACGGCGCTTCGGATGGGCCTCGTGAACGGCGTTTACGAACCGGAGGAGCTGCTGCCCAGGGTCAAGGAGATGGCGGCGACTATAGCGAGCAAGGGCCCGCTGGCGCTGGCGATGGTCAAAAAGGCGATGTACGGCGGCCTGCACCTCAGCGTCGAGGAGGGCTGCAAGATCGAGGCCGAGGTCTTCGGCGAATGTTTCGCCAGCGGCCAGGCCCACGAAGGTATGAAAGCATTCCTGGAAAAGCGCCCGGCCAAATGGTAGCGGGGCGTTACCGTCCGTAATTTGAAGGAGGTTGGAATGGCGAATGATATCGTAATCGCGGGCGTTTGCCGGACCGCGATCGGCAAATTCCTCGGGACCCTCGGGCCCCTTCAGGCGTGGCAACTGGGCGGCGTCGCCATAAAGGGCGCCGTCGAGCGCTCGGGCGTCAAACCGGAAAACGTGGACGAGGTGATAATGGGCAACGTCGTCTCGGCCGGTATGGGCCAGGCGCCGGCGCGGCAGGCGGCCATCGCCGCCGGTTTGCCCCCGTCCGTGAATTGTGTAACGATTAATAAGGTGTGCGGCTCGGGCGCCAAGGCCGTGTCGATGGCGGCGCAGGCCATCAAGGCGGGCGACGAGGAAGTCGTCGTCGCCGGCGGCCTGGAGTCGATGTCCAACGTCCCGTTCTACTTCTACAAAGGGCGCAGCGGCCAGAAGATGGGCAACATGGAGCTCGTCGACGGCGTAATCCGCGACGGCCTGTGGTGCGCCTTCGAGGATAAACACATGGGCTGTCTGGGCGACTTCACCGCGCAGAACTCCGGCATCAGCCGCGAGGAGCAGGACGAGTGGGCCGCGAACAGCCAGGCCAAGGCGCTGGCCGCGATAAAGGAAGGAAAGTTCAAGGCCGAGATCGTCCCGGTCGAGGTTCCCCAACGTAAGGGCGACCCCATCGTCTTCGACACCGACGAGGGGCCGCGGGATACCAGCGCCGAGAAGCTCGCCCGGCTCAAACCGGCGTTCGGCAAAGACGGCACTATAACCGCCGGCAACGCGCCGAGCCTCAACGACGGCGCCGCGGCCATGGTCGTCACGACCGCGGCGAAAGCCAAGGAGCTGGGCGTCACGCCGGACGCCACCGTCGTCGGCTACGCCTCGGCCCACGTCGAGCCCAAGATGCTGTTCTACGCGCCGGTGGACGCCGTCAAGCGGCTGATGGCCAAGACGGGCGAATCCATCGGCGACTACGACCTTATAGAGATCAACGAGGCCTTCAGCGCGCAGGTCCTGGCGGACGGCAAAGAGCTCGGCTGGGACTGGGACCGCGTCAACGTGAACGGCGGCGCGGTGGCGCTGGGTCATCCCATCGGCGCCTCGGGCGCCCGCATCCTGGCGACGCTGATATACGCGCTCAAGGACCGCGGCGGCAAGCGCGGCCTGGCCACCGCCTGCCTCGGCGGCGGCGGCGCGGTCGCGATGAGCATAACGATTTAATAACGATCCCTATACCGTACGGGAGGTTCCCATGGCTATAAAGAAAGTCGCCGTCATCGGCGGCGGTACGATGGGCAACGGCATCGCGCACGTCTTCGCGCAAGCGGGGTTAGACGTCGTGCTCATCGACCAATCCAAGGACCTGCTGGACAAAGCCCTCGGCGTCATAACCAAGAACCTGGGGCGCCTGGTGAAGAAGGAGAAGATTTCGCAGGAGGACGCCGACGCGGCGCTGGGGCGCATCAAGAAGTCGACGGACCTGGGCGACGCCAAGGACGCCGACCTCGTCGTGGAGGCGGTCTTCGAGGACCGCGACGTCAAAAAGAAGATCTTCACGGAGCTCGACGAGAAGTGCAAAGCGGAAACGGTCCTGGCGTCCAACACGAGCTCCATCCCCATAACCGAGATCGCCGGTGTCACGAAGCGCCCGGACAAGGTCATCGGCATGCACTTCATGAACCCGGTGCCGATGATGAAGCTGGTGGAGGTCATCCGCGGCATCGCGACGTCGGACGAGACGTACGCCGTGGCGGAGGAGGCGGCCAAGGCCGTGGGCAAGACGCCGGTGGAGGTCAACGAC
>DATKXQ010000094.1:0-6102 GCA_035528975.1 bacterium | reverse complement strand
AGGCCTTTGGCCCGACCCCCAACTCACCGTCGAAGCGTCCAACCTCCCGGCGGGCGACCTCGCGTTCGACCGGTCGCCGATGTCCGGCCTCCAATTCTACCTCCGCCAAACGATACCGCTGCCCGGAAAGAACACGTATCGCCGCCGCGCCGCGGAGGGAGGCGCCGCCGCGGCGGCCGCCGATTACGAAAGCACCCGCCTTAAATTGGTCGAGCTTGCCAAACACGCCTATTTCGACCTCTACCTGGCGAGCGCCTTGCGCGACGTCGTCGAGAGGCAACGGGCGTTCTGGATGGATTACGAACGGGTGGCGCTGGCGCGGTACGCCGCCGGCCGCGGCCTGCAGGCCGACGTCTTAAAGGCACAAGTTGAACGAACGTTGCCGGCAAACGAGTTGCTGGACCTTGCGCGACGGGAGACGGTCGCTCGCGGCCGCATCAACGCCCTCCTCAACCGCGCCCCCGACCACGCTTTGCCGCCCCTCGCCGGCCTGCCGGACGTAACCGTCCCGTACACGTTGGAAGAACTTTACGACAAGGCGCCGGAGAACGATCCCGGGGTCGCGGCCGCGGAGGCGCGCCTGGCCTCCGCCCGGGCGGCGCGGTCGTTGGCGAAGACCTCCTTCGTGCCGGACGTCAACGCCGGCGTAGGTTACCGTCTCCGCAGCGAGGTGCCGATGGACCCGGTCGCGGGCGAAGATTTCTGGTCGTTCTCGGCCGGCGCGAGCTTGCCGCTCTTTGGGAGCGTCAAACAAAGCCGCACCCTGGCCGAGAAAAACGCGGCCGTGAGCGCCGCGGAAGCGAACGTCGCGGACGTAAAAAACAACCTCCAGCGGGAAGTGGAGGAGCTTTACGTCGCCGTACGGACCGCCGAGGAACAGCTGGCGCTATTCGAAGAGGGTATATTGCCCCAGGCCGAGGCGGCCCTCCGCTCGACGCTCGCCGCCTACGAGGCGGGAAAGGTGGACTTCGCGACGCTGCTTCAAAGCCAACTGACCCTGTTTAAGTACGAAAAGGAATACGTCGACGTACAAGTGCGACGGCACAAAGCGCTCGCCTCGCTGGAGGCGATAATCGGCGAGCGGTTTTATTAACGGTTATAGGAACGGTTCATCCCACTTCAAGCAAGACGGAGGTAAGGAAATGCGGAAGACTACAACTTGGGTTACGGTCCTCGTCTTCGGCCTGGCCCTTGCGGCTGCCGCCGGAATTTCGGCCTGCGGCAAAAAGGCCGAAGAAGTGGCGGAAGGTACGACGTACACCTGTCCCATGCACCCCGAAGTAACGTCGGATAAACCGGGCGAGTGTCCCCAGTGCGGCATGGACCTGGTACCGGTGAAAGAGTCCGGCGAGGCGGAGGAAACAATTGGGGTCGAAGAGATAACCGCCGCGGCGTACACCTGTCCCATGCACGCCGACGTGAAATCCGACAAGCCGGGCGAGTGTCCCCAGTGCGGAATGGACCTAGCGCCAGTGGAAGAAGGGGAACACGGTTCCGGCGAAATGCCCGAACACGGCGGCATGTAGCGGTTTTTGCCGCCCTGAGGTCGTGGTTCTATGGCGAGTCAAAAGAAAAAATTCTTAATCGCGGGCGTCGCGGTAGCCGCGATCTTGTTGGTCGCGGGGGGAGGCCTGCTGGTCCATCAACATCGGGCCGGCGGCTTCCCCTTCGCCGGCGGCGCGAGCGGCCAGGTCTACACCTGCCCGATGCACCCGTACTACACTTCCGACCGGCCCGGCGAATGCCCCATTTGCGGCATGGACCTCGTCCCGGTGAAAGCGAAGGACGAGCACGCCGGCCACGAATCGCACGCGGCGGGCTTCGCCTCGTTGGAGCTGGACCCTCGCCGGCAACAACTCATCGGCGTGACGACGGCCCCCGTCGAACGCAAAGCGATCGACCGCACCGTGCGCGCCGTCGGGACCGTCGTGCCGGACGAGCGGCGCGTCTTCGTCGTCCACAGCAAAGTCAGCGGCTGGATCGACAGGTTGTACGTGGATGCGACGGGCGAAGCGGTAGCGGCGGGACAACCGCTGCTCGCCATATACAGCCCGGAGGTATACGCGACGGAGGAGGAATACCTGGTCGCGAGCGAGGCCGCCCGCGAGCTCGGCTCGAGCCGCACGGAGGAAGTCGCGCGCGGCACGGAAGCGCTCAAGGACGCCGCGGCGCGCCGGCTCGAGTACTGGGACGTGGGCCCGGGCGAGCTCGAGCGCCTCGCGGAAGCGGGACGCCCGCTGAAAGCCCTCACCATCCGCTCGCCGTACAGCGGCTACGTAATGGCCAAGCACGCCCAAATCGGGATGTACGTCCAACCCGGAATGCCGCTCTATTCGGTCGCCGACTTATCCCGGGTATGGGTGGAGGCCGACCTATACGAATACGAAATACCGTTCGTCGAGGTCGGCCAGCCGGTCACGATCACCCTCCCCTACTACCCGGCGGAGCCGCTGGAGGGCACCGTGCGCTTCGTCTACCCCTTCCTCAACGCGAAGACGCGCACCGCCCGCGTCCGCGTCGAGGTGGCCAACCCGGGTCTAAAATTGAAGCCCGACATGTTCGCCGACATAAGCATCGCGCAGGACCTCGGCGAGCAGCTCGTCGTGCCGAGCGAAGCGGTGTTGGATTCCGGTAAACGGAAGATCGTCTTCGTCGCACGCGACGGCGGCCACTTCGAACCGCGCGAGGTAACGGTGGCGGCGAGGCTGGACGAATACTACGTCGTCGCCGGGGGCCTGCGGGAAGGCGAAGAGGTCGTGACGAGCGGCAACTTCCTGCTCGACTCCGAGAGCCGCATCAAAGGCGCGCTCGCCGCTATGGCGGGCGAACACCAACACTGAGGGCGTTATGCTTGAGAAACTAGTCGACCTCGCGGCCAGGAACAAGTTCGTCGTCGTACTCTTAACGGCGTTCGCCGTGGCCTGGGGGATTTGGGCCCTCGCTCGCGTGCCCCTCGACGCCATCCCGGACCTCTCGGACGTTCAGGTCATCGTCTTCACCGAGTGGCCGGGGCGCAGCCCCGACCTGGTGGAGGACCAGGTAACGTACCCGCTCGTCTCGTCGATGCTCGCGGCGCCGCGCGTTAAGGTCGTCCGCGGCTACTCCTTCTTCGGCCTCTCCTTCGTAAACGTCATCTTCCGCGACGGGACCGACATGTACTGGGCCCGGAGCCGCGTGTTGGAGTACCTCAGCCAGGCGCGCGGAAAGCTCCCCGCCGGCGTGACGCCCTCCCTCGGGCCGGACGCCACCGGCGTGGGTTGGGTATTCGAGTACGCGTTGGTGGACAAATCGGGCCGAAACGACCTCGCCTCGCTGCGCGCTTTCCAGGATTGGCATTTGAAATACTGGCTCGAGTCCGTGCCCGGCGTCGCCGAAGTCGCGAGCGTGGGCGGCTTCGAGAAGACGTATCAGGTCAAGGTCGACCCCAACAAGCTCGCCTCCTACGGTATCCCGTTGGGCAAGGTCGTCGCCGCCATTCGCAGCTCCAACGAGGACGTCGGCGGCCGCGTGGTGGAATTGAGCGGCAAGGAATATATGGTCCGCGGCCGCGGCTATATAACGTCGCTCGAGGATATCGAGAACATAGCGGTCGGCGCCGACGAGCGGGGCGTCCCCATCCTGATAAAGAACCTGGGCGTCGTGACGTACGGCCCGGGCATGCGGCGCGGCATCGCGGAGCTCAACGGCGAGGGCGAGGTGGTGGGCGGCATCGTCGTGATGCGCTACGGCGAAAACGCCCTCGACGTTATAAACCGCGTCAAACAAAAGCTCGAGGACGTAAAGCCCTCGCTGCCGCCGGGCGTCGAAATTGTTACGACCTACGACCGCTCCGACCTCATAAAAGAATCCATCCGCACGCTGGCCGAGAAGCTCCTCGAGGAATTCCTCATCGTCAGCCTGGTGTGCGTCGTCTTCCTGTTTCATTTCCGCAGCTCGCTGGTCGCGATCATCATGCTGCCGGCCGCCATAATCATCGCCTTCATCCCGATGTTCTACATCGGCCTGACCTCCAACATCATGTCCCTCGGGGGCATCGCCATCGCCATTGGCGTGATGGTGGACGCCGCGGTGGTCATGGTGGAGAACGCCCATAAACGCCTCGAGCAGTCGCCGGGGGGCGACCGGCGGCGGATAGTCGTCGCGGCCGCGACGGAGATGGGAAGGCCGCTGTGCTTCTCGCTTTTAGTTACGACCATCTCCTTCCTGCCGGTATTCACGCTCGAGTCCCAGGAGGGGCGCCTCTTCAAACCGCTCGCGTTTACGAAGACGTTCGCCATGTTCTTCGCCGCGTTCTTGTCCGTGACGCTGGTGCCCGTTTTGATGGCGTGGCTCGTCCGCGGCAAGATCCGCCCGGAGAGCAAGAACCCGCTCAGCCGGTTGCTTATCCGCGCGTACCGGCCCCTCGTCGATCTGGCGCTCCGCCACCGCTACGCCGTCATCGTCGCCGCCGCGGCGCTGATGCTGGTCACGGTCCCGGCCTTCCTCGTGTTGGGCTCGGAGTTCATGCCGCCGCTGTACGAGGGAACCATACTCTACATGCCGACGACGCTCCCCGGCATCGGCCCCACCACCGCCGGCCGCCTGCTCCAGGTCCAGGATAAACTCTTCAAGACCTTCCCGGAGGTGGACACCGTCTTCGGCAAAATAGGCCGCGCCGACACCGCTACCGACCCCGCCCCCATGGCCATGGTCGAGACGACCGTGACGCTCAAGCCCAAGCGCGAGTGGCGCAAGGGGATGACGTACGAAAAACTAATAAAGGAGATGGACGCCTCGTTCGCCTTCCCCGGCGTAACCAACGCCTGGACGATGCCGATCAAAGGCCGCATCGACATGCTCACCACCGGCATCAAGACCCCCGTCGGCGTCAAGGTCTTCGGCCCCGACCTCGACGGCATCGCGGCGTACGCCCAGCACATCGAGGCCATCCTGAAAGACGTCCCCGGCACGAGGAGCGTTTACGCCGAGCGCGTGACGGGCGGGTACTACCTGGACATCACGCCCGACCGCGAGGCCATCGCGCGCTACAGCCTAACGGTGGAAGAGGTGGAGAAAGTAATCGAGACGGCGATCGGCGGCATGAACGTCGACCGCACCGTCGAAGGCCGCGAGCGCTTCGACATTAACGTCCGCTACTTCCAGGATTATCGCGGCGACCCGGAGGCTATAAAGCGCGTCCTGGTGCCCACCCCGGCCGGGCCGCCGGTCCCGTTGGGGCAGTTAGCCGACGTCGAGCTGACGACCGGCCCGGCCGTCGTCAAGGACGAAAACGGCTCGTTGTCGGGCTGGATCTACGTCGACGTCGAGGGGCGCAGCGTCGGCTCGTACGTTCGCGACGCCAAGAAGGCCGTCGCCGCGAAGTTGCCGCCCAAGGCCGGGTACCATATCGTGTGGACGGGCCAATACGAGGCGATGGAGAGGGTCCGCGGGCGCCTCCTCCTCGTCCTGCCGCTGACGCTCGCCATCATCTTCGTGCTGTTGTATTTCAACTTCCGCTCCGTCACCGAAACTTTTATAGTACTGTTGTCCGTGCCTTTCGCGCTCGTAGGCGCCGTATGGCTGACGTTCATACTCGGGTACAACATGTCGATCGCGGTGTGGGTGGGGATAATCGCGCTGGCCGGCGTCGCCGCGGAGACCGGCGTCGTGATGATCGTCTACCTCGACGACGCGTATAATACGCGGAAGGCCGCGGGCCGATTGAAGACGCTGCGCGACCTCGTCGCGGCCGTGGAGGAGGGCGCGGTGCAGCGCGTCCGCCCCAAGATGATGACGGTGATGTCGACGATGTTGGGGCTGCTGCCGATAATGTGGAGCGCCGGCGCCGGCGCCGACGTCATGAAGCGCATCGCGACGCCCATGGTGGGCGGGATGGTGACCTCCACCATCCTCACGCTCGTCGTAATCCCGGCCATCTACACCTTCTGGCGCGGCCGGCGGCTGCCGCGCGAGGATGAGCCCGAGCCGGGCCGGGATTCCGGCGGGAACTACTAGCCGCCGACAAGCCGCTCGACCTCCTCAAAAAAAGGCGCCCGCAAGGGCGCCTTGGTTATATTATTATTTAATAACACTACTCCACCCCCACCGACACCCCCACCGCCG
>DATKXQ010000093.1:0-5750 GCA_035528975.1 bacterium | reverse complement strand
CGAACGCCGACCCGGGCGCGTTATCCGCGCGCGCGCGGGAGCGGGGCCGGCCGCAGCTGGGGACGTTGGGCGCGGGGAACCATTTTATCGAGATAGGCCGCGTGGCCGAGGTCTTCGACGCCGCCGCGGCGGCCACCCTGGGCCTCGACGAGGACGGCGTGACGCTGATGATCCATTCCGGCTCCCGCGGCCTCGGCTACCAGGTGTGCGAGGACTGGGTGAAGGTGATGCGGGAGGCGATGGGGCGCCACGGGATATCGGTCCCGGACCAACAGCTCGCGTGCGTGCCGATAAACTCGCCGGAGGGCCAGGGTTACCTGGGCGCGATGAACGCCGCCGCCAACTACGCCTGGGCCAACCGCCAGGTAATGATGCACGGGGCGGAGGAGGTTCTCGTCCGCGTGCTCGGGACGACGCCCCGCGCGCTGGGCATGGCCCTCGTCTACGACGTCGCCCACAACATCGCCAAGTTCGAGACCCACGACGTCGACGGCCGCGCCGAGGAGTTGCTCGTCCACCGCAAGGGCGCCACCCGCGCCTTCGGCCCGGGCGCCGACGAGCTGCCCGAGGCCTACAGGCCGCTGGGCCAGCCCGTCATAATCCCCGGCGATATGGCGACGGCGTCGTACGTCCTTTTGGGGACGCAGCGCGCGATGGAGGAGACCTGGGGTTCCACCTGCCACGGCGCGGGCCGCGTCATGAGCCGCAAAGAGGCGATGCGGAGGGCGAAAGGCCGGTCCATTTCGCGCGAGCTCGAGGACCGCGGCGTGGACGTCGTGTGCCGCTCGCCCCGGACGCTGGCCGAGGAGATGAGCGAGGCCTACAAGGACGTGAGCGACGTCGTCGAGGTGGTGACGGAGGCGGGGATCTCGCGGGCCGTGGCGCGCCTCGAGCCGTTGGGAGTCATCAAGGGGTAACTTTTTTTCAGCGGCCCGGGGGGCCTTTTCGGCTCCGCGGCGCCGGGCCCGATGCGAAACGAAAAAAACCTTGACATTTAAATGCCGTTCTTTTAGAATGGCACTCCTTGTTGTTCTTTCCGCCTCCGTCGCGTTCTTTCCGAATAAACATTAGTATATTATCCATATTTGTGAAAAATTTAGCAAGGCCCGCGTAAGCGCTGGGGTTCGTGCCGTTAACCATCACCATCCGCGATATTGTTAAAGCCGTAGGCGCCCAGGTCCTCTGTGGCGAGGAGGCTCTCGACCGCGAGGTCAACGTGGTAATCGCGTCCGACCTCGTCAGCGATATTCTATGCTGCCGGGACGAGGGGCCGTTCTTGATTACGGGCCTGGCGAAGATTCAGATCCTGCGCGCCGCGGAAGTGTTGGACTTAATCGGTATCTGTTTCGTTCGGGGGAAGGAACCGGAGCCGGCCGTGTTGGATTACGCGGCGGAGATGGGCCTTCCCGTGCTCTCTACGCCGAAGACGATGTACGAGACGTCCGGCCTGGTATACCGTTTGGGGGGGAAAAGCGGCGTTTACTCTCCCCCCGGTCGACCCGATTAGCGCGCTGATGGGGTGGCGGGAATTTACCTGGAAGAAAGAAGGCGTCGACGCCGAAAAGCTCGAGGCGTGCGGCGCGGGGACGGGCGGGGAAACCATTGAGGTAGAGCGCGGTATCGCGGGGGGGGACTTCGCCAATACCGGCGCCGGCGCGAGCGAGATCAAGCGGGTCATAAAGAAGCTCGCGATAACTCCTCAAATCGTACGCCGCGTGGCGGTGGCCTGTTTCGAGGCCGAGGTCAACGTCACGGTATACGCAGAAGAGGGCACCATATCCGCGCGCATAACGCCCGTCTGCGTCCACGTGGTAGTGAGAGACCGGGGGCCGGGAATCCCGGACATCGAGCAGGCGATGCAGCCGGGGTGGACGACGGCCACCCCCGAGGTTCGGGAGATGGGCTTCGGCGCCGGCCTGGGCCTCCCCAACATCCGCGAAAACTCGGATTACATTAAAATCAGGTCGAAAGTGGGAGAGGGTACGGTAGTCGAGTTCTTCATACTGTTCAACGGCGTTTGAAACCGGTGGCACGAGGGCCGGGCGCCGCGGCGGAGCCGCGAACTTTTTTCCCGCCGGCCTTAAAGAAAGACCGTAATCGCCAAAGCCCTGCGGGGTTCGGCAACTTGTCCGAGGAGGCCTTATGGCCGAAGTGAGCAAAGGCATCTGGCGCGATACGCCCGACCTGGGTTTCTTGAACGAGATCCTCGCGATGCCCGGCGGGGAGGCCGTGGCGGCGTGCATCCAGTGCGGGACGTGTTCCGGGACGTGCCCCACGGCCCGCGAGATGGACTTCACGCCCCGCGAGATAATGGCTCTCGTCCGGGCGGGCTACCGCGACCGCGCCTTGAGCAGCAACATGATCTGGATGTGCGCCTCCTGCTACGCGTGCTACGTCAAATGCCCCAAAGAGATCAAGCTGACGGATTTCTTCTACAAGCTCAAGCAACTGGCGATGCGCGAGGGGTACGCCAACCCCGCCTCCAAGCGCGCCCAGGTATTGGCCAGGAAGTTCGCCGGCAACATCCGTTGGCTCGGCCGGAGCAACGAGATGTGGCTTCTTTTGAAATATTTCCTCTCCACCAATCTTTTCGACGCGCTTAAATATACGGGTATGGGCCTGAGCCTGTTGCGCACCGGGCGGCTCGAGCTCTGGCCGAAGAAATCCAAGAGCGCGAGCGACGTCGGCAAGATCGTCGACAGGTGTCGCGAAGGGGCGGCGATGCGGCCATGACGAAATACGCGTACTACCCCGGATGTTCGTTGGACGCCACCGGCAGGCCCTACCGCACGTCGGTCGCGGCGACGGCCCCGGCCCTCGGCGTCGAGCTGCGGGAGATCGAGGATTGGAACTGCTGCGGCGCGACGGCCTACATGTCCTACGACCACGTCGAGGCGTTCTCCGTCGCGAGCCGCAACCTGGCCCTCGCGGAGAAGACGTCGGAGAACGGCGACGTCCAGATCGCGGCGCCGTGCAGCGCCTGCTTCGCGGTCCTCAACAACGCCGTGCACTATATGGCCGAGGACCCGAAGTTGATGGAGCGCGTGAACGACGCGCTGGGGGCCGCGGGCTACCGCTACGCCGGCCGCGCCAAAGTGCGCCACCTCCTCGACGTCTACGTCAACGACGTGCCGGAGGACCTGCTCACGTCCAAGATCGTAAAAGACCTGGGTATGGTAAGGCTGGCGCCGTACTACGGCTGCCAGATCGTCCGGCCCAAGAACGACTTCGACAACTACGACCAGCCTACGAAGTTCGACGGCTACCTGAAGCTCCTGGGCGCCCAGGTGGCGTACTACCCGGTGAAGACGAAGTGCTGCGCCGGGACCTTCATAACCACCCAGCCCGAGATCGCCGCGCGCATGATCGGCCTGCTGCTCAAGGCCGCCAAGGACCACGGCGCGGACGCCATCGTGACCTGCTGTCCGCTCTGCCAGTTCAACCTCGACAACTTCCAGAAGGAAGCCGGCGACTACTACAACGAGGAGTTCAACATCCCGGTTCTATATTTCACGCAAGTCGTGGGGCTCGCGCTGGGCATCCCGCCCGGCGAGCTCGACGTGGATAAACACAGGGTATCCGCCGACGCGATGTTGGCGAAGATAATCTGAGCCGGAGGTAAGTACCGTGGCGGAAGAAAAACCCCCAGCGGGCGAAACGGAAGAGCCGAGGATCGGCGTGTTCATCTGCCACTGCGGCCACAACATATTGGGTATGGTCGACGTGCCGGCCGTGGTGGAGGATGCGGCGAAGCTGCCGGGCGTGGCCGTCGCGCGCGAGTACCAGTTCATGTGCTCGGACCCCGGCCAGGAGATGATTAAGAACGACATTCGCGAGCTGGGCCTCAACCGCGTCGTCGTCGCCTCGTGTTCGCCGCTGATGCACGAGCGGACCTTCCGGCGGACGTGCGCCGAGGCCGGCCTCAACCCCTACCTCTTCGCGATGGCCAACATCCGCGAGCAAGTCTCGTGGGTCTCGACGGACAGGAAGCTGGCGACCGAGAAGGCCGAGCAGTTGATTCGCGGCGAGGTTCGGCGCGTCGCGCTGCAGGAGCCGTTGACCCCCATGGTGGTGGAGGTTACGCCCGCGGCGCTCGTCGTGGGAGCCGGCATCGCCGGGATCCAGGCGGCCCTCGACATCGCCGACGCCGGGAAGAAGGTCTACCTCGTCGAGCGCGAGGCGAGCATCGGCGGCCACATGTCGGTGTTCGACAAGACGTTCCCGACGCTGGACTGCGCCGCCTGCATCCTGACGCCGAAGATGGTGGACGTCGGCGTGCACCCCAACATCGAGCTGTTGACGTACGCGGAGGTCACGGGCGTCGACGGCTTCGTCGGCAACTTCAAGGTCACCGTCAAGAAGAAGGCGCGGCGGGTGGACCTCGAGAAATGCAACAGCTGCGGCGATTGTATGGAGAAGTGTCCGCGCATACCGTACCCGTCCAAGCTCATCGTCGCGATAGAAGGTACGACTATTAAAGCCAAGAAACTCGAGGAGAAAGAGAAAATCCGGGCCGCGGCCGGCGAGTAGGACCCGGTCGGCCACACCGCGGTTGCGGGAGGATGCCATATGGCGATAGATATGGAAAGGGCGGAGACGGTAGTCGAGAATTTCCGCCAGAGGCAAGCCAGCCTGATCGAGTTGCTGTTGGATATTCAAGACGAGTTCAACTACGTCCCGGAGAACGTGGTGCTCATGGCTTCTGCGAGGCTGGGCGTCCCGCTCGAGAAACTACTCGGCCTCACTACGTTCTACAACGCGTTTTCCGACGCCCCCCAGGGCCGGGTACATATCAAAGTGTGTACCGGCACCGCGTGTATCGTCCGCGGCGCCCAGGCGATCTTGGAGAAGGTTATCGAGGAAACGGGCGTTCCCCCCGGGGAAACGTCGGACGACGGCGAGTTTTCGCTCGAGAGCGTCCACTGCGTAGGGGCGTGCGCGTTGGGGCCTATTATCGTGGCGAACGAGGAATATCACGGCCACGTATCGTCCGCGAAGGCTGCCGAGATCATTAGGAAATTGAAGGCGAGCGCCCCCGAGGAAGAAAAGGCCGGCGTATCGTAAGCTTCATATAATCCCCGAGCTCAACGGGCGGCTTAGGTGGTTAAAATGGCGATTACCAACCGGAAAGATTTGCAGGAAGCGAAAGAGAGAGGCCGGGCGGCGCTTTACCCGGACAAGATTCGTATCGCCGTGGGGTCGGCGACGTGCGGCAAAGCTAACGGAGCGGACCCGGTGATGTTGGCGTTGATCAACGCGGTGGAGCGCGAAGGCCTCGACGCCGACGTCGTTTCGACGGGGTGCCTGGGCTTTTGCGCGATGGAGCCGCTGGTCGACGTCTGGCGCCCCGGCTATCCGCGCCTGATCTACCGGAAGATAACGCCCTCCAAGGCCGAGAAACTGGTAACGGCCCTGGCGGCGGGGGACAGCAAAATCCCCTGGGTTTTGTGCCGGATGGAATCGGAGGAAGTTATCGCCGACGGCTCCGCGAAGCCGTACGACGTTTCGAAGGGCAACGGCGACCTGGCGGGCGTCCCCACCTATCAGGAGCTCCCGTTCTTCAAGGACCAATTGAAGATCGCCTTGCGGGATTGCGGTTTCATCAGCCCGGTATCTCTCGACGAATATATCGCGCGCGGCGGTTTCTTCGGGTTATACGCCGCCCTCCAGGAGAAGTCGGCCGACGAGGTTGTCGATGTCGTAACGAAGTCGGGTTTGCGGGGCCGGGGCGGCGCCGGATTCCTGACCGG
>DATKXQ010000092.1:0-2818 GCA_035528975.1 bacterium | reverse complement strand
GCCGCGCTCGAGCGCCGCTTCCAGCCGGTCCTCGTCGACGAGCCGACGGGGGAGGAGACCGTCGCCATCCTGGAAGGCCTGCGCGAGCGCTACGCCGCGCACCACCACGTCACCATTTCGGACGAGGCGCTGGCCGCGGCGGCGCGGCTCTCGGCGCGCTACATCGCCGACCGCTTCCTGCCCGACAAGGCCATCGACCTCATCGACGAGGCCGCCGCCAAGGTCCACCTCGCGAACCTCACGGTGCCGCCGGACCTCGCCGCCACGCAGGCCGAGGTCGACAGGCTCGAGCGCGAGAAGGAGGAGGCCATCGCCCGCAACGACTTCGAGGCCGCGAACCGCGCGCACGTGAAGGCGCTGGAACTCCGGGCGAAGCTGGACGGCGCCAGGGCGGAGTGGGAGCGCGTCAAGGCCGAGAAGCAGGAGGAGGCGGTCGTGACGCGGGAGGACGTGGCCGAGGTCCTGGCGGACTGGACCGGCATCCCGGTCTCGGAGCTGACGGAGGAGGAGCAGGCGCGGCTGCTGCGGATGGAGGACGAGCTGCACCGCCGCATCGTCGACCAGGAGGAGGCGGTGCGGGCCGTGTCGCAGGCGGTGCGGAGCGCGCGGGCCGGCCTTAAAGACCCCAACCAGCCGGTGGGGACGTTCATCTTCCTGGGGCCCACGGGCGTGGGCAAGACCGAGCTCGCGAAGGCGCTGGCGGAGTACCTCTACGGCGACGAGGAGGCGGTCGTACGCGTCGACATGTCGGAGTACCAGGAGCGCCACACGGTCTCGCGGCTGGTGGGCGCGCCGCCGGGCTACGTCGGCTACGAGGAGGGCGGCCAGCTCACCGAGCGCGTGCGGCGCCGCCCCTACTCCGTCATATTGTTGGACGAGATAGAGAAGGCCCACGCGGACGTCTTCAACATCCTGTTGCAGGTGATGGACGACGGCCGCCTGACCGACAGCCACGGCAAGACCGTCGACTTCAAGAACGCGCTGCTCATAATGACCTCCAACGTCGGCGCCGACCGGATAATGAAGCTGTCCGAGCGCGCGCACGTGGATAAAGAAGAGGCGCTGTACGAGAAGATGAAGGAGGAGGTTTACGAGGAGGTCAAGGCGGTGTTCCGGCCCGAGTTCATAAACCGCGTCGACGACATCATCGTCTTCCACGCGCTGGGCAGAGAGGAGCTGCTGCAGATAGTCGAGCTTTTGGCGGCGAAGCTGCGGGCGCGGCTCGCCGACCAGGACATAGATTTGGCCGTCACGGCCGCGGCCCGCGAGCACCTGGCCGAGACGGGCTACGAGCCGGCCTTCGGCGCCCGGCCGCTCCGCCGCCTCATCACGCGGGTCCTGGCCAACCCCATCGCCAACCGCATCTTAGAGGGCGAGTTCGGCCCGGGCGATACGGTGGAGGTGGACTTCCGCGACGGCGAGCTGGTTTTAAATAAAAGTAAAACGAAGAAGGGCAAGGTTAAGAGCAAGAAGAAAGAGTCGCCGGAGGAAGAGGGCGAGGTCGTCGAGGGCGAGGTCGTGGACTGAGCGGTGCGTAATAGTACCGACCACGGATGCGGGACGAGAGGCAAGGTAAACCAAAGCGATGGGAAATAAAACGACAGATAGGCGGCCGGAAGATAGCGTTTGGGAAAGTGCGCTGGGCGAGTTCGCCGGGAAGGCGCGGGCGGCGCTCGGGGAGCGGCTCGTGCGGTTGATGCTGTACGGCTCGCGGGCCCGGGGCGACGCCGCCGCGGATAGCGACGTCGACCTTTTGGCGGTCGTGGACGGAATCGACGGCGACGACGCCCGGCGCGTGCTCTGGCGCCTCGCGGTCGAGACCGAGCTCCGGCGGCCGGACGTTTTCCTCGCCGTCGTCGTCATGACGGCGGAGGAGTGGGAGGCGGAGCGCAACTTCACCTTCCCGCGGGCCGTCCGGCGGGAAGGGGTGGCGGTGTGACGGAAGCGGCCGAAATAGCGGCGTTGGTCCGGGCGGCCGAGGCCCGCGAGCACCTGGCCGAGACGGGCTACGAGCCGGCCTTCGGCGCCAGGCCGCTCCGCCGCCTCATCACGCGGGTCCTGGCCAACCCCATCGCCAACCGCATCCTGGAGGGGGAGTTCGGCCCGGGCGACACGGTGGAGGTGGACTACAAGGACGGCGAGCTGGTTCTAAACAAAAGTAAAACGAAGAAGGCGAAGGTTAAGAGCAGGAAGAAGGAGGCGAAGGACGAGGAGGAGGTCGTCGAGGGCGAGGTCGTGGAGGGCGAGGTCGTGGACTGAAGTAAGTTCGCCGACGTCGCGCGAAGGGGGTTAGCGATATGCGTAAGTGGTTAGTAGTGCGGGCCGCGTTCGCGCTGGTTGCGGCCGCGGCGGCGGGACGAAGTTCCGCGGCGAGTTCGAGGAGCGGCTCAAGGGCGTCGTCGACGAAATCGTCAAGGGCGGCGCCGCGGCGGCCCCGGCGTTCGTTATGCCCCACCGGCCCGTCCCCGATTATCCGTTCCCGATGGCCATCAAATAGGGGGTAACGACCTCCGGCCCACGGCAACTAATACCGCCGCGCCGGTACCGAGAAAAAGAATCGTCCGCTACCGGCTGCATAAAGCCGCCCCGACGGGGGCGGCTTTGAGTTTCGGCTTGGCCTCAATACGGCTATAAAAAAGTTGAGAGAGCCGGCCAAAAGGACGACTCTCTCGGTATTGGGAGGGAGGGTTCGAGTATTACTATTGGCCCCCGCGGCCTTCCCACTTCCAACGTTCTATTATATCTTATGGGCTCATAAATAGTCAAGGAAAAAATAACGCGGCGGCGCCCGGGCCGGCGGCGCCTCGTCCGGCCCGGG
>DATKXQ010000091.1:0-2297 GCA_035528975.1 bacterium | reverse complement strand
GCAAGGGGTATACTTTATTATTTAGTGGCAGCGGCGGCGTTGTCGGCGACCGTCGTCGCGGCTGACCTCAGCAAGTGCGACATGTGCCACAAGCCGGGAGGGGCTGCGCCGGCCGCGCCCGCGGGCCTGTACGCGTCTCCGCACGCCGGCCAAAGTTGTACGAGCTGCCACGCCGGCGCGTCTAAGCCGCACAAGGGCGGCCCGGCGACGCGCTCTTGCGGCAGCTGCCACGCGGAAGCGAAGAAGGCGCTGGCCGAGAGCGCCCACGGCGCGGGCGCCAAGGGTGCGCCCACTTGCTACACCTGCCACGGCGCCGGCCACCGCGTAACTTCTCTCACCGCGGAACACCTGCAGCCAACGTACGGGCCGCGGATCTGCGCCCGGTGCCACGCCCAGGAGACCGAGGTCTATCTGAAGAGCGCGCACGCTCGTGCCGCGGCGGCGGGGGAGGGCGTTGCGCCGACGTGCGACCTCTGCCACGGCCCGGCCCACGGGACCGAGCCGGTGGTTACGGACCATCAGCTGTCGGCCGCGCACCAGCCCGTTTTTTGCGGCGGCTGCCACCGCGGGAAGGAGGCGACGCCGGACTCGCCTTTTTCCATCCCGGACCCGCGCGCGGCCTTGCTCGGAAGCGTGCACGGCGAGATCAACGCCGAGACCGGCTCCTACAACGCCAACTGCAGCGATTGCCACTACCTGCACGACGAGCAGCCGGCGTGGCACTACGCGTCGTCGACCCACTTCATGAACGTCGCCGACACCTGCGGCCGATGTCACGAGCGGGAGCGCGAGTTGTACTCCATCAGCAGCCACGGCCTGGCGACGGCCGCCGGCGTGCGCGACGCGCCGACGTGCCCCAATTGCCACGGCGACCACGGCGTCGTAGCGGTGGCCGCGTCGGGCGCGGAAGGGAAGGCCACGCGCGTCGTCGCGACGTGCTCGAGCTGCCATTACTCGCTGGCCCTCAACGCCAAATTCAACCTGCCTAACGACCGCGTCCAGACGTTCGAGCGGAGCTACCACGGCGTCGTCACCGAAGGGGGCAAGACTACCGCGGCCGATTGCGGCAGCTGCCACGGCGTCCACGACGTCCTGCCCCCGTCGGACCCGCGCTCGAGCGTCGCGCCGGCTAACCTCGAGAAGACGTGCGGCCAATGCCACCTGCGCGCCACGGAACGGTTCGTAGGCACGGACGTCCACCGGGCGCTCGAGAGGCCGCGGCGGTCCCCCGGCGATTACGTGGCCCTCGTATACATCGTTTTAATCGTCGTTATCATCGGGGGGATGCTGGGTCACAACGCCGTCGATTACGTCGCGAAGATAAAAGCCATCCGGCGGGCCCAGCTCGCGCGCTCCCAAGTCGTCGTCCGGCTCAGGCGCATCGAGCGCGTCCAACACGTCGTCCTCATATCGAGTTTCGCGTTGCTCGCGTACACCGGCTTTTCCATTAAGTACCCCGCCGCATTCCTGTTCTCCTGGCTCGTGAAACTCGAGGGGTCGTACTCGTTACGCGTAACGCTGCATAAGGTTCTCGCCGTAGTCCTGGTCGCGGCGTCGCTGTATCATATATTTTATATGTTGCTGACGCGCAACGGCCGCGCCCGCCTCAAGGCCGTGTGGCCGCGTCTCTCGGACGTGCGTCAGGGCGTGTTGACGGTGCTCCACGCTTTGGGCCTGGTCAAAAAACGGCCCGAGTTCGGCGAGTTCAATTACGCCGAGAAGGCCGAGTATTGGGCGTTGGTATGGGGCACGGCCATGATGGCGCTGACGGGCCTTTTTATATGGCTCGACCCTTACATCCAGCAGTTCTTTCCGTACTGGCTCTACGAAGTCTTGCGGGCTATTCATTTCTACGAGGCCATCCTGGCCGTGACGGCTATCATCGTGTGGCACTTCTACTTCGTCATCTTCGACCCGTCGGTATACCCGATGAACTTCGCCTGGCTCGACGGCAAGGTGCCCGAGAGAGTGCTGCTGAGCGAGCGGTTGCGATACTTGAAAAAGCTCCGGGGTAAGGAGCCCGAAGCGAAAGCCAAACCCGAAAAGAAAGACTAGGACTAAGCCGAGGCGTCGGCCGTCGGCGCGGCGGCGCCTCACCCGGTTAACCGGAACCCTTTACCTAATTTATGAAAAGAGTCGTAGACCTCCTTTCGTCCCGGCGGGTATCCGTCTATTTATTTTTAGTTCTCTTGGCCGTCTCGCTGTTGGGCGCGGTCATTCCCCAGAACGAACTCCCCGCCTACTACGAGGCGCACTACCGCAGCTGGGCCGTCTCGCTCTTCAGGGCGTTCCAGCTG
>DATKXQ010000090.1:0-2826 GCA_035528975.1 bacterium | reverse complement strand
GCGTATGCGCACGAGGGCGAGTTCATGAAAGCGGCCGAGGCGTGGACCCGCGCGGAGGAGATATATACCGAAAAGAAGAAGAAGAAACAGCTGGATACAATCCGGCAGAGCCGCGAGTTCTTCTGGTCGCAGGCGTTCAATGCCGCCCATAAAAATCTAGCCCGGGCTTTGGTTTTCGACCAACCCGATTTCGTTCCCCAGGAGGGCGAGACGGTCCTGGGCGATTTGGCAAAGGCCGAGGAAGGATTCGTCGCTACGTATCACGTCTTCGCGGGGCACCCGAAAACGCTCTTTATCCTGGCTTTGGTTTACGAGGAGAAAGCCACGTTTATCGGCGACATGGACGCGGAAGAGGTCGTGGCCGTCGTCGATTACGACCTCGAGACGGGCGCGTCGGCGGAACGCGAGGCCACCGCCGGCGAGTACGCCGTCGAGATGTGGGAAAAGTCGCTGGATACCTACGAGAAGGCGGTCGCGGTTAAAAAAGCGGATTTGGCCGGGGCGAACTGGGACGAAAAGACGCCCCTCAACGATTACCTCGTCAAGCTCGTGAACTCTTGTCTGCGCCGGGAAAAATACGAGCGCGCGCTGGGCATCATCGAGCCGTTATTGGAAGAGGCGCCGGACGATACTACGCTTTTGAACGCCAAGGCGGCCGTGCTCGATAAGTTGGGTCGGGTCGAAGAGGCGATAGCTACGTTTTCGCTGGTCGTAGATTCGGTCGAAGACCCTGAGATCAAGTCGGAAGTACTCCAGCAGATCGCCACCTACTATTTGCGGAAGGAGTACGAAGGGCGCGATCCGAAGAAAGCTATAGAATTGCTGGAACAGGCCCTGGAACTCACGCCCGACGACTACCGCATCTACATCAACCTCGGTAAGGCCTACGGCGAAATCGGCGAGTACGAGAAAGGCAAAGAGTACCTAAAAAAAGGCCAGGAGCTGTACGAGAAATCGCAGGGCGGTCAGTAATGCCGCGAGGCGACCGTCCCGCTTTTGCGGTAAGTTTATGAGATGCCCCGGTTGTGGCGGGCCGTTGGGCCCCGATGAGCTCCAATTAGGCGTCTACCAGTGCGCCCAGTGCGGCGAGGTCGAAGTCGACGGGGAAGGAGCTTACGTGCGCGGGCGCTTCTACGAGCACGGCGAGGGCGAGGGCCCAGGCCGCGATTCCCTGGAAGAATGTGACGCGGCGCGCGAGGACTACGCGCCGACGTGGGAAGACGTATTCGCGGGCGAAGACGTCGCGTCGCCGTTCGAGGAATAACGGAAAAGGTTAATCCAAACCGCCGGCCTGTCGGCGGTTTTTTTCTATCCCCCCGCGGCGTACCGGCGCAGGCGGAAACCTACCCCCCACCGTTGCGCCAGATTTTCCACCGCCGTCGCGTCGACGCCGGGCGCGGCCACCGCGGTGACCACGACCGTGCCGACGTGACGCTTCGCGCCGGCGACGAACTCCTCCAGGGCGGGCCAGGTTCGCGGGCCGAACGCGGGCCGGCACAGGCGCTCGTAGCCGGCCCCGTCCGGCGCGTTGACGCTGACCGAGACCTTGTCGAACGCCCCCGCCATCTCGGCCGTGACGTCCCGGCCGTGCGTGAGGTTCGCCGAGCCGTTGGTGTTGAGCCGCACCGCGCCGCCGGCCTTTTTTACGGCACGCGCCACCTCTTTCACGACTTCCCACCGCAGCGTCGGCTCGCCGTAACCGCAGAACACTACTTCGTCGTACGCGGCGGGGTCGCCTATCGCCGCGAGGACCTCGGCCGCCGAGGGTTCCATATGCAGCCGAAGGTCGTGGCCGCCGACGCCGGGAGCCCGCTCCCGTATGCAAAAGCGGCACTCGTTGGTGCAGCGGTTCGTGACGTTAAGGTACAGCGAGTTCCGCAAACGATAAGCTATCGCGCCGCCGAAGTCGGGCGGCAGGCCGAAGAAGCGACGCGCCGCCAAGGTCGTCTCGGCGTACACGTCTTGTAGACCGGCGCCGGCTCGGGCGCTCAGCGCTTCGGCCACCAGGGGCAGGTACGCCGGCTCGTTCCTTCGGCCGCGGTGCGGGGCCGGCGTCATGTAGGGCGCGTCGGTCTCCAGCATCGTCGTCGCGAGCTCGAGGTCGTCGAAAACTCCTCGCCGCTTCCGGCCTTGCGCCCCGAACGTGAGGTTTCCCGTAAACGATACGCGGAGGCCTTGGCCCCGGGCCCATTCGTAGTAGTCGCGCGTCCCGGAGAAGCAGTGCAGCACGCCCCCGCGCGGCGGCACGCCCGCGTCGTCCAGCGCGCGCCGCATGTCCTCCTCGGCCTCGCGCTGGTGCAGGATTATCGGCAGGTCCAGCTCGCGCGCCAGCGCCAAGTGCCATCGCAGCAGCTCGAGCTGTGCGGGGCGCGGCAGCGCCAGGTAGTGGTAGTCGAGGCCGCACTCGCCGACGGCGACGGCCAGGCCCTCGGCCTTGCCTTCCTCGAGCGCCTTCCGGATACCCGCGGCCTCCCGTTCGTCGAGGTGAAGGCCGCAGTTGGGGTGGAGGCCCGCGGCGAAATAGACGCCGTCGAAGCGGCGGGCGAGCTCGAGGGCGCGCGGGGCATCCGCGGCCGCGCACGCCGGGACCACGATATAGCGTACGCCCGCCGCGCGCGCGCGGCTTACGACGGCCTCGACGTCGGCCGCGAAATCGTCGTGCTCGAGGTGGGCGTGCGTATCCGCGAGAAAGTAGTTCGGTTCCATGGGTGAGCGGGGCGCCGGAGCCGGGTGCCCGGTCGACGGTTCTCGCGGGCCGAGGGGTCGCGCGTCGCCGACTTCGTCGGTAGGAGGACGCGAGCTTTGGGGGCGGGGGCGCCGCGGCGC
>DATKXQ010000089.1:0-7052 GCA_035528975.1 bacterium | reverse complement strand
TATCTGAGTGCGCTCGCGGGTGACGGTTACGCGGCCTACGCGGACGAGCTGGCGGCGGGGGTGGTGCCGACGTTGCCGCGGGCGGGCGGAACGGGAATCGGGGCGGCGTCGATATACGAAGGCCGCGAGGCGGCGGCGTTGGCGGCGGTCAAGAGCCGATGGGGGCAGGGTTTCGCGGAGAACGCGGTGAGCGGTCGGGTCGTGAGCGACGAGGGTACGCCGGTCGCGGGGGCGGTGGTGGGCGTGGGGCCGCTGGCCGCGGTGACGGACCGGGACGGCCGGTACGAACTGCATTACGTACCGCGGGGGCGCTCGCTGACGGCCGAGGCGCCGGGCTACGAGCGGGCCGGGACATCCGGCGCCGGCGGCCGCGGCGACTTCTACATGAAGCAGATACTGAGGCGGGTGGTCTTGAACGATGGCGGGCCGGCGGTCGATTACGCCGCTAAAGGTTACGAGGATGACGGCGTAGCGCTCGACGGGAACGCGGTCGGCGGGCCGGCCTTCGTCGGCCGCCTAAAGGGGAAAAGCGTCGGCAGGTTCGCGTTTAAGCCCGCGCTGCGGGACTGGCGCACTTTCGGCGCTTTCGCCGTGGAGCTGTACAACGGCTTCGACGGGTGCGTTCAAGCCACGGTCCGGCTCGAGGACGACGCGGGTGCGTTCTACGAAGAGATATTTTTATTGCCGCCGCGAGGATGGCTGCCGGCCCGGGTCGAGTTGGGGCTCGCGGGGGAGAGGTATTACGTGAAGGCCTTAGGCGCCGGCGGTAATCTGAGATTCGATACGAAGCCGAAGTTGGATTTCTCTCTCGTCAAGGACGTCGAAATTTCGTTCGACGGCCCGGCGGGGGCCGAGGTGCGAGTGGGGAGGGCGTGGCTCGAGGCCCGAAAGGAGTAGCGCGGATATGCGCGATTTAAAGAATTCGGTCGCGGCCGTCGCCCTGGCGAGCGTGCTGGTTTCGCCGGCCCGGGCGGCGGTCCCGCTCGAGGCGGAGCCGTCCTGGGAGTCCGAGGACGAGGACTACGCCACCGGCGGGATGTTGTGGGACCTGGACGGCGACGGCTTTCTCGACCTCGTCGTGGGCAACGGCAACGATATGGACGACGAGTACGACGCGGTGTTCTACAACCGCCGCGGCGAGCTGGAGCGGGACGCGAGCTGGCGGAGTGCGGACCTCGGCTACGACGGCCACATCGACATGGGGGACGTGGACGCCGACGGCGACCTGGACGTGGTCATCACCGGCTTCCTGGACCCGGAGCGGGAGCAACTTTACAGGAACGACGAAGGCCGGTTGACGACGCAGCCCGTGTGGATGAACGAAGATTTCGACAACAGCTTCGCGTGCGCGCTGGGCGACGTGGACGGCGACGGCGACCTCGAGCTGGCGACGGTATCGGGTTATTTCGCGTCGGCGCCGGTGCTCGTCTACGCGAACGACGGCGGCGCGCTCGAGACTATGGCCTCGTGGCGGACGCCGATAAATTACGACTTCAACGACGTCGGGTGGTGCGACGTGGACGGCGACGGCGACCTGGACCTGGCGGCCGCGGGGCACGGCATACCCTGTTACTTGTTCGAGAACGCGGGGGGAGTTTTAAAAAAGCAGCCGACGTGGGCGTCGACGGCTACCGGCGAATACAACCAGTTGACCTTCGGCGACGTGGACGGCGACGGGTGGCGCGACATGGTCGTATCGGACAACTTGGCGGGCCTCGTCGAGTTGTACCGGAACGTCGGCGGTACGCTGGAGACCGGATATTCGTGGTCGGCGCCGATTCGGTACGCCTCGTGCGTGAAGCTGGCCGACGTCGACGCGGACGGCGACTTGGACCTCGCGGCCGGCGGGTGGTGGTCACCCCTACAGGTATTCGAGAACGACCGCGGCGCCTTCGGCGCGTCGCCGGCGTGGTCGTACTACCCGCGGGCGGGGGCGCTGGTGTGCGAGCAGGCCGTGTGGGGGGACGTCGACAACGACGGCCTGCGGTTCGTCGCCGCCGAGCGCTACGACGGCGACGGCGCGCGAAAACTCTGGTACCTGGCGCACGCGCCGCTGCACGCGTTTATGTACGCGCGCGTGGGCGGCCGGACCCTCGGGCCCGACGAGTACTGCTATCATCCGGAGGACGCCTGGGTGTCGCTGGCGCGGGCCCCTCGGGCCGGCACGGCCAACGTCGAATTCGGCTACGTCTATTCGTCGGACCTCGAGCTGGTCGTGACGAACTGGGACGAGCCGCAGGGCAACTTCTTGTTCGACAATACGCGGGGCCGAGCGGTCGAGATATCCGGTTTCGGCGTATTGCCGGGGGACGGCGGCCTCGCGCTCAAGTGGACCGTTACGAGCGGCGCCGGGCGGCTCGCGGGGTTCAACGCGTACCGGCGGCGCGTCGACGTCGGCCTGGTTCCGGTGCCGATAATAATGGTGAACGACGGCTTGATAACGGCCGGCGGCGCGTCTTTCGCGTTCGTCGACGCAAGCGTCGCGGGCGGCGGAGCGTACGACTACTGGCTGGAAGCGGTTTTGGGCGAAGGCGGCACGGAGACCTTCGGCCCCCGCCGGGGTTACGCGCGGAAGGTGGCTTTCGCCCTCGGGCAGAGCTACCCCAACCCGGCCCGCGGCGTTACGACGATACCGTTCTCGCTCGAGGCGGGGTGCGACGTTTCGCTGCGGTTGTACGACCTGGCGGGGCGGCGGGTGGCGACGTTGTTCGACGGCTTCGGCCGCGCGGGCAACCACGACGTCCGGGCGGACGTCTCGGCGCTGGCGCCGGGGGTATACGTTTACCTGTTGACTACCGCCGAGGGGGAAGCGGCGGGCAAGATGGTCGTGGCGAGGTAACGGGCGACTTGACACTGCACGCGAGCCGTCGTATATTGGGAAAGGTTCCTTTCCCCAACGCTCATCGAGATTAAGGGAGATTCCGTGAAAGAGTTAGATTTTCATACCCTCGCGGTGCAAGGCGTTTCGCCCACGGATGAGAAAACCGGCGCCGTCGCGACGCCCATTTACCAGAGCTCCACTTTCTCGTACTTTTCCGCCGAACGGGGCGCGGCCCTATTCGCCAAGGAAGAGAAGGGGTACATCTACACGCGCCTCTCCAACCCGACGAACGAGAAGCTGGAAATGAATCTGGCGCTGTTGGAAGGGGCGGACGCGGGCCTCACGTTCGCCTCGGGCCTCGCGGCGATTAACGCCCTCGTGCTCTACTACTGCTCGGCGGGGGACCACTTCCTCGTGCAAAAGGAACTCTACGGCGGGACCTACGAGTTGTTCACCAAGCACCTGCCGCGCCTGGGCATCGACGTTACCTATTTGACCGAGATGACGGCCGACGCCGTCCGTAAAAATATACGCGCCAACACCAAGCTCGTTTTTATCGAAACGCCGTCGAATCCGCTTCTCCACATAGTCGACGTCGCCGCCGTCGCCGCCATCGCCCGGGAGAAGGGCGTGCCGCTCGCGGTGGATAACACGTTCGCGACGCCCTACCTCACGCAGCCGATTAAGCTGGGCGCGACGTTCGCGGTTCACTCGGCCACGAAGTACATCGGCGGCCACGGCGACTGCATCGGCGGGATGGTCGCCGGCCCGGCGGACGCGATGGATGCTATGCGCGCCGGCACCTACAAAGACCTCGGCGCCACGACGTCGCCCTTCAACGCCTTTCTCTTCCTCCGGGGATTGAAGACGTTGCCGCTCCGCATGGACCGGCATTGCTCGAGCGCGGCGAAGATCGCCGAATTCCTCGCCGGGCATAACAAGGTCGGTAAAATTTACTACCCGGGGCTCCCCAGCCATCCCGGCCACGAGCTCGCCGCGAAACAGATGCGCCTTTTCGGCGGAATGGTGGGCTTCGACGTGGGCAGCTTCGACGCGGCGAAAAAATTCCTCGACGGCCTCGAAATCTGCGTTCAGGCCGTTAGCCTGGGTGACGTAATCACGCTGATCGAACACCCGGCCTCCACGACTCACCACGCGTATCCCGAGGAAGAGCTGGCCGACGTCGGCCTGAGCCAGGGTTACGTCCGCCTGTCCGTCGGCCTCGAGGACCCGGGCGATCTGATCGACGATTTAGCGGCGGGGCTTAAGAGGATTTAAATCGGCGAATAAAGAACGGGCCGCCCGGGCGGGCGGCCTTTTTTATTCGTACTTCTCGCAACCGTCGGGTGCGTCGGCGCCGTTTTCCGGAGGGGCGCATTCCGTGGGGGAGCGGCCGTAGGGGCAGCCGCCGCAGCACCCCGGCGCGTCGCCTTTGGCCTGGCGCCGCAACAACAGGAAGACGGCGACCCCGCCTACTACGACCGCGGCAATAACTATTACGTATTCCATTATGCGAGCGCCACCTTAAACGAAGCCCAACAGGCGGCCCCCCTGGTAGACGAGCGTCGCCATGACCCAGCCCAGAACCAACGTATATCCCACGGCGAACAGCGTCCAGCGCCACGAGCGGGTCTCCCGGCGAATCACGGCTATCGTCGCGGCGCACGGGATATAGATCAACGTCATCAGCATAAACGCGTACGCGGACAGCGGCGTGAAGGTGACGCGGAGTGCGTCGCTTAGACCTCCCTCCGCGGCGCCGTACAAAACGCCCAGCGTCGACACCACCGCCTCCTTGGCGCCGATGCCCGCGATGAGCGCGACCGCGGGTTTCCATTCGCCGAAGCCCGCGGGCGCCAGGGCCGGCGCGAGCGCGGCTCCCACCTTCCCCAGGACGCTGTCGGGACTCGCGTAATCCACCCCGGGCGGCAGGTTGGCCATACCCCACAATA
Organism: bacterium; assembly: GCA_035528975.1. Classification (GTDB taxonomy): domain Bacteria; phylum RBG-13-66-14; class B26-G2; order WVWN01; family WVWN01; genus WVWN01. Next base: position 2,279 of record DATKXQ010000089.1, on the reverse strand, counting down.
AAGCGGCCGCGGCGAAAATTATGCCGCCCGCTCTCTTCATGAACTCCCAACTCCGCTCCGAGGCGTGCAGCAATAGGCCGCGCAACGTCGGCACCCGGTACGGCGGAAGCTCCATCACGAAATGGGCCGATTCGCCGGGGAAGACCCACGTGCTGAAGATCTTGGCCGCCCCGGCGGCGAGTACTATTCCCCACAAGTAAAAAGACCAAACGACGAGGCCGGCGTGGCGGGCGAAAAAGGCGCCGGCGAAGAGAACGTAAATGGGCAACCGTGCCGAGCAGGACATCAGCGGAATTAACATTATGGTTATCATGCGTTCGCGGCGGGTATCCAGCGTTCGAGTGGCCATGATCGCCGGCACGTTGCAGCCGAAGCCCAGCACCAGCGGTATAAAGCTCCGGCCGTGGAGACTCAGCTTGTGCATCAACTCGTCCATAACGTAGGCGACGCGGGCCATATAGCCCGAATCCTCCATAAAGGCGATTACCAGGAAGAGCAGGAATATGTTGGGGAGGAAGACGAGGATGTTCCCGACGCCCCCCAATACGGCGTCCACCAAAAAGCTCGTCACCACCGGCGGCGCGGCCGCGGTCCCAGCGGCGACGTTGGCGCCCAACCACCCGAGGGCCCGCTGGAAAGCGGCCACTACGGGCGCGGCGACGTTGAAAGTTATTTCGAAGAGGACGTAGGCCGAGGCCAGGAAAATGGGCACGCCGAGGAAGCGATTGGTTACGACCTTGTCGATTTTATCCGAGGCGGTCAAACGCCCCGGCGACGGCCCCCGCGGCGCGACGGCTTCTCGCATGAGCCCCCGGATGAAGCCGTAGCGGTAGTCGGCGATGGCCACCTCGGCGTCGTCGCCGATAATCCGCCTCAGGTGGCCGCCAACGGCGGATGCCTCCGCCGCGACGGCTTCGCCGCCCGGCACTTCCCGAAGAAGGTCTTTCGCGTCGTCGTCGCCTTCGAGCAGCTGCAGCGCGAGCCACCTGGGCCTGAGGGACGGCGCGAAACCCCGGAGGGAGGATATCGCCGCGGCGACGTCGTCGAGGTGCGGTTCGATCTCGGAACCGTAGCGCAGGTCCAGCGGTTGCGCGGCGCGACGCCCGAACGCCGCGGCGGCGACGGCGGCCTTGAGCTCGGGTATGCCCCGGCCGGACGTTCCCACCGTAGGTATTACCGGCGCGCCTAAGAGTTCCGTCAGTTTCGGCAGGTCGACGTTGAGGTCCTTCTCGGCGACGTCGTACATGTTGAGCGCTATTACGACGTTGGCTCCGATCTCGAGGAGCTGCGTCGTAAGGTACAGGTTCCGCTCCAGGTTGGAGGCGTCGACGACGTCTACCACCACGTCGGCTTCGTCCGCGAGTACGTAGTCGCGGGCTACGATTTCGTCGGGAGTGTACGCCCCGAGCGAATACGTGCCCGGTAAATCGACGACGTGGAAAGCAACGCCTTCGCGCTCGTAATCTCCTTCTTTGATATCTACCGTTACGCCGGGCCAGTTGCCGACGTGCTGGCGGCCGCCCGTGAGGTGATTGAAGATGCTGGTTTTGCCGGCGTTGGGGTTGCCGGCCAGCGCGACAGTGACTTCCGGTTTCAAAACGGATTCCTCGTGTTAGGTTATCCTAACATATAGATAAAAATTTTATTTCTTCAGGCACGTTTCGGCGGGCGAGGGCGTGGCGTATACCTTGGCGGCGACGCCGCGGCCGATGGCGATTCTCGAGTTGTTGAAGCAGAGCGTAACCGGGCCGTGCCTGTTTTCGATAAGGTATAAATCGGCGCCCGGGACGAGGCCCAGAGATAGAAGACGCTGTTTGAGGCCCCGGCCCGCGTCGATTTTAACTACGCGTAAGGTCTCGCCGGGGCGGAATTCGAGCAACGATTTTGGGCTCGTCACGAAGGAGCTCCTACCTTTTTTTCGCCCGTTTGCCTGGGCGGCGACTTTCTTGAAGGGCCGCGACGAAATCGCTCAGACGCGCGGTCGTTTCGGCGCTGAGGCCGTGCTCGAGGATGCAAGCGTCGCGGTTGGCGGTGGCGTGCGGCACCCCCAGTACGTCTTCCAGGAAAACCAAAAGGATCGAATGCCGCGCGCGGACCTTCCTCGCCGTTGCGAGGCCCCTGGCGGTGAAGTTTACGCGGCCGTAGCGGGGGGATTCCACCAAACCCTTTTCGGCCAGACGTTGGACGGCCTGCGTTACCGAGGCTTTCGCGACGCCGAGGTGACCGGCGATGGCCGATACCCGCGCCGGCGGCCCGAGCTCGAATACGGCTTCGAGGTA
>DATKXQ010000088.1:0-4705 GCA_035528975.1 bacterium | reverse complement strand
ACGGGTACGGCGAATACACTTTTACCCAACTCGACGCGGGGCGGTATTACTTGTTGGAAGTATACGGCGTTTCCGACGCGGGCGAGCGCGTGCGCTCGGTGCAGCCGATAACCAATATCGACGTGGTGGAGGGGAGAATAGTTTTCGTTAATATCGAAGTATCCAACGTTCCCTAAAAAATAGATAGCATTAAAACCCATAGCCGTACGGCGTGTCTAATTATCGGACCTGAGGGTCCGGTTGCGCCGTTGCTATGGGTAAAATTTTTTCACCGGCTGGAAGGTTGAAGCCCCGAACAAGGGAGGTGCGCTGTGGGCAAAAAGATAAAAGCGGTACGCGAAAAGCTCCAACGCCGGCTCTCCGGCAAGCTCTTCCGGTACACGTTTACGTTCTCGTTGGGTTTGCACCTCGGCATCTGGGGCCTCGTAGGGTTTTCCCCGAGAGATGCGGGTTCCGGGCACGAGGGCATGCGTGACGTAGACAATTTTCCGGTAACTGCGGACCGGTTCAGGTATGAAGACCTGCCCCAACCTCGGACTATAGAACCGGCGACGCCGCCCCGTATGCCCGTCGGCTTAACGGGCAAGGCGGGGGTGGGCGAAATACTTATCCCCGTGCCGGACGGAGACACCGACGTGAGCACGATCACGGATGTCGACCCCGGGACTAAGCGCATCGGCAAGGATGAGAGGATAATCCTCGTAGACCCGGCCGTCGACCCGGACAAGCCCCGCTCGGCCTCGCGCCATACGGTCGAAATCGTGGACTATTCCAAGGCGCCGGTTTTGGTGAATATGGCGAAGCCGAAATATCCTGAAATCGCGTACAGCTCCGGCGTCGAAGGGGACGTCGTGTTGCTGGTCTACGTGGATGAGCGGGGGAACGTGCGGAACGCCGTCGTTCAATCTTCTCCCGGCCTCCCGGCGCTGGACGAGGCCGCGAAAGAAGCGGCTTACAAATGCAAGTTCGAACCCGCCGGACAACAGGGCGTCGCGGTCGGCGTTTGGTACAGCCTCGTTATGGAGTTCCGGCTGTAGGCCGGCGCATCCGGATATCGGGCCGGGGGCAACCCCGGCCTTTGGCATGCCGTTAAACCCGCCGGTGCGCCGTCGCGTCTAATCGCCGGTATGAGTGGATTAAACTTGACAGGGCCGCCGACGTAAGGTAGAATTTACCAGGCACAAGAAACGGCTTCTAAATGCAGGAGGATAGGCCGTGGCGAAGAATATAGACTCCCAAGAAAAGCTCAAACAAAGGCTTTCGGGCGGGCTTTTCCGGTATACGTTGATGATTTCCGTCGCGGTCCATTTCGGCGTCTGGGGCATAGCGGAGATGCCGAAGGACGTGCTTTCGAAGAAGGGCAACGTGAAGATGGGCGACGGCAAATTGGAATTGAAGGTCGTCAAAAAGACCTACGAGGAATTGCCGCCGCCGCCGTCTATCGAGGCTCCCGAACCCGCTTCGGCCCCCAAGGGGCTGGAAGCTAAGGGTAGCGTCGGCGAAGTGCCGCTCCCCGTCCCGGACGAATTGGCCGAGGCCGATACGATATCGGATGCGGTCTCCGGCGACGCCGAGGGTTTCGGAGAAGGTACGGAGATCATAGTCGAGGAAAATATCGAGGTGACGGACGGCGAGGCCGCCCCGTGGATAACGCCCAACTTCGACGTCGAGTATTCCGAAAAGCCGATTATAGTCCACGAGCAGCGGCCGGTGTATCCGGATATCGCCAAGGAGTCCGGCGTCGAGGGCGACGTGATTCTTCTGGTCTACATCGACCCGCAGGGAAAAGTCAGAAACGCGGTCGTTCAAGCTTCTCCGGGATTGCCGGCTCTGGACGACGCCGCGAAGAAAGCGGCCATGAAGTGTACGTTTAAACCGGCGAAACAGCAAGGCGTACCGGTGGGCGTTTGGTACAGCATCGTCATGCAATTCCGCATTTAGGTCTACGACGCGCGAACCGGGCCGGGGAAACCCGGCCTTTTTGTTAGAGCCGCCCGGGTACGGCGGAGTTTTTATTTTGACAAATTTGGGCCCGCTATTTATAATAGCGTGAAGGGGGCGAGCGCAATGGAAGCTACAGTTCGTGCGGGGATTCTCGTCGGCGCGTGTCTGGCGGTTTTTTCCGCGGCCGTTTTCGCCACGAACGTCGAAGTACGCGTCGTAACGCAGTTGGCCTGTCCCGTAAAGGTGACGAAGATAGTCGCCGTTTACGGGCCGGCGGGGGCGAAGTACAAGCCGGCGGATTATACTCATATCAACCCGGAACGCGCCGAAAAACTCTGGGTTTACGGCGTATTCGAAAACGCCGGCGAAGACCCGGTAACCTCTTTCTACTTCGACGTCCTCGTCTGGGACGCGACGGGCAACGAGTTGTACCGCGACGACGGCATATTCGATTTCCCTCTCCGGGGCGACCCCAAAAGCGAGGAGTGGAGCTGGGCCTTCGACGGCGCGGGTTTGGCGGCCACGGTCGTATTCATCCCGCGCGTCGTAAACTACCCCGCGGCCCGAAAATGGGTGGCCGACGAGAAGTTCGTGGAAGCGAAGGTCGCGGAATTGCTTAACCCGGAATGAATAGAATACTCGCAACCGCCGTCTTAACGGTCATGCTCGGGCCGGGCCCCGCGGCCCGGGCCGCGGAATTGCCGGCGCCGTACGCCGAGGCGATAGCGAGTCGCGATTTCGACCGGTTGCTCACGGAGATCAACAGACAATTCGACATTCCTCCCTGGCCGCAAACCGACCCGGAGACTATCTATCCGGAAATCGCCGGTAAGGCGGGCGCGCAGGGAACGGTTAAGCTAGTGGTTTACGTCGACGAGTTCGGCGACGTGCGCGACGCGGTAGTCGCCGACTCGCCCGGGTGGTTAGCGCTCGAGGTGGCGGCGCGGCGGGCGGCGCTGACGATTCGGTACAAGCCGGCGAAGCGGGACGATAAACCGATATCGGCGTGGTACGTAGCCGATATAGTTTTCCAGGTCACGTGGCCGGGGCGATAGCGCGGAACGGGCGCCGATTCCTATGGCGATGCCGGAATTGAGATTTCCTCCTCGCATCTCCGTAGCGCGCGACGATGAGTTGCGCGCGCTGTGCGCCGATTGGGCCGAAGACGAGCGGCTCGAGGGCGTATTGTTCCTGGGGAGGGCTTACGATTGGTCGGGAGAAAACGCCGGCGTCGACGCGTTGGTCGTAGCTCGCCAAACAGGTCCCCCCGCGGGGGCTCATTACCGAATAGCGGTGGGAGACTACTGGCTGCGCGTCCGTTTCGCGACGTACCGCGAATTCCTCCGCGAGGTCCAGGACGGGGCGGCCACGAGCCTGAAGTTGGCGCTGCGCGACGCTTTCGTCGCGTTGGATCGCCGCGGCCGCCTGGCCGACGTGCTGCGCGCCATCGAGCCGGCGTTGAACGAAGCGTTGCCGAAAGCCCGCGTCGCGGCCGCGGCCCAAGTCGCCGCGGCCCTACGGGATGCGGAGGCCGCGTTGGCGAAATCCAGTCCCTTGGACGCCGCCGCGGCGCTGGCCCGGACGTGCTTGAAGCTGGCCGAACTCGAGCTTTTAAACGCCGGCGCGTGGCCGCCGGACGCGTGTCCGCTGGCGGTTTACGAAGAGAGCCCGGTTCGGCGCGTTTTCGAGGCGATTTGGCCGGCCGCGGGCGACGCGGGGGAATTGGGCCGGGCTTATGCCGACGCGTCGGTGGTTTTCCGGCGCTACCTACCCGCCGCAACGGCGTATATTTTCGACTTTCTCATCAAGAGGGGCGGGAGTGTCGCTTTGGGCTCGGCCGTGGATGCGCTCGCGTTGGCGGGTATCCTCGACGTGGATTTGGTCTTCAACGCCTTGCGGGCCTACGGTTTAATTAAGATAGGTAAAGAGGAACGGTCGTTACCCGGTTTGCCGGGAGCGGTTTACGAAGAACCGGTTTTAACGTTGCCGTAACGTCTTGTGAGGGGAAAAGCGATGGCGCGGACATATGCCGCTGCGATGATAAGGGTAGTCTTCGGGATTGGGCTAGCCGCCCTGGTTGCGGCCGCCGCGTACGGCGAAAGGGGCGACTCGCTGTCGTCGGCGCGCACGGTAACGGTACAAGCCGAGGGCCGCGAGGTGCCGCTGGTTCTGAACGACCGCGGGGCCACGTTCGCGGTTTCGGCACCGGCCCGGTCCGCCGTTACGGCCGAAGCCGGCACCACGATATCCAATGCGATTTACCCCTCTTTCGCCGCGGCGCAAGGACGCTTGTTGCCGTCGCTCGAGCTTATGCGGTGGCGGGGGTTAGCTTTCGAAGAGGGGGCCCTGGCGGCGGTAGAGGTAAAACTCGAGGAGTCGGTGGGGGATTTGGCGTCCGGGAAGGGGGGCTTTCTCGGCGGCCTGGCCATAAAATTGCGGCACGCGTACGAGGCCGAAGACAGGCCGGGGTCGCGCGTGGCGTTTGCGGACGCCCAGGCTTTCGTCGCGACGGCGATCGCGTTGTCCCGGGCGGACGGGAAAATACCGCCGGAGCTGGGCCTCGCGAGCGAAGTGGCGAGTAAGGCGAACCAGGACAAGGACCGCTTTCTAAAGGACGACCTGGCGGCTCGGCTGCCGGCGGGCAGATACGCCTGGAGCGAGGATTTGAAGAGGGTTTACCTCGCCGGCCTGTGGCTTAGTAAGCCCTTCGAGCGCGTGGACGAGGCACAATTTAAAACGGTTATCGCCCTGACGTGGGCGG
>DATKXQ010000087.1:0-9423 GCA_035528975.1 bacterium | reverse complement strand
CCCGGACGGCGCGCTCTACGTGGCGAACGCGGGTCGCTACGGCGTCGTCCGGCTCGCCGGCGGCGCGAGCCGCTACCTCGGCCTGGGCCCCGGCACCGCGCCGGGGTGTTTGAATTTCCCCATGGGCGTCGACGTCGCGGCCGACGGTTCCATATTCGTCGCGGATACCAACAACGGCCGCGTCCAGCAGTTCGACGCCGCCGGCGACCTCGTCCGTTCGTTCGGACGCCTCGGCTACCTGGACGGCGAATTTTTGCGGCCCAAGAGCGTGTGTTGCTACGACGCCGGCGTGCTCGTGGCCGATACCCGCAACCACCGCGTTCAGTACGTCGATTTAAGAAGCACGAGGTTGGCTTCGGCCGAGCCGGTGACGCGCGCCATGCTCGGCGGCCTGGGCGACGGCCCCACCGACCTCAAGCTCCCCCGGTACGTGGCCGCCGACGCCGGGGGCCGGATATACGTGGCCGATGCCGGCCACGCCGTCGTCAAAGTATTCACCCTCGAAGGGGACGTAACCGCGACGCTCGGCCGGGGCGAATTCGCGGAACCCGCGGGGATAGCCGCGGCCGACGGGAAGGTGTTCGTCGCGGACGCCGGCGCGGCGAAGGTGTTCGCCTTCGACGCGGACGGCGCCAAGCTCGGCGTCGTGAAACGACTCGAGGGCTTAAAAGAACCGCGCGGCGTCGCCTGGGCGGAGGGGGTTCTTCTCGTGGCGGACCCCAAGGCCGGGCGCGTTTTTATGGCCGAGGTATGATGCGGTGACGAGCGACTACGGGATATTGTTCTACGGTACCGCGGCGCTCCTGCTGAGCGCGATGGTCGGCCTGGAGGTGTACCGCCTCCGCTCGGGCAAGCCGGGGGTTTTCCGCCGGTTCGTCAGCGCCGAGGCCGCCTTCGGCCTGGCGCCTCGCCGCGCCGAGGTGGAGCTGGACGACGGCCTCGTGGTCGAGGCCACGGTGCCGGGTTGCACGCAGTGCGTCTGCCGGTTCAGGGCCGGCGACGCCGTGGTAGTTACGAAAACCGCGGGGCGTTTCTACGTCGGCGCCGGCCTTCGCGCCGGCCGGCAACGTCGCGATAGATGCGGCCGGGATGCCTCCGGGCGCTCCGCATAGCATGGGCTCGCCGGGCCCCGCGCCCGGCCCCGACTACCCCCTATGGCTTTCACGGTAATAGGATACGCAACCCTCGCGGTCTTCGTCGTCGTTCTGGTCCTGACGCTCTTCAGGAAGATAAACCTCCCTATCCAGACGGTCCTCATCCTCATCGCGTTGTTCAACGTCGCGGTGGCGGTCGTTTATCGCCTGGCCGTCGAGGGGCGGCCGGGCACGCTCCTGCTGGGCAGCGAGTTGTTGAGCGGGATAATACTCCACCCCATAACGGCGCTCCTGGCCGGCCTCTTCCTCGCCGGCGCGCTGACGGCCTCCGGCGGCTTCGAAGCCCTCAAAGTAATCATCGAGTGGCTCAAGAAGACGCCGCTGGGTCTGCCCGGCGCGATGGTCATCCTTATAAATTTGCCGCTCATCGCGATGCTGCCCTGCGGCCGTATCCTGGGCGCGGCGCTGTTGCCGTTGTTGTTCGCCTTCGGGCCGGAGGAGATGCGCGTCGTCTCCAAGGGCCAGCTCATCGTGCTCATCGGCGCTTTCGCGCGCAACGCCTTCGGCTCCTGCGGGCCGTCGCCCATCGGCGGCGTGGGCCAGATAGGCGAGGGGTTCCTGGGGGCGCACTTCGCGACCGCGAGCCTGGGCATACTGCGCGGGCCGCAGTCTTTCGCGCTGCTTCTGGGCACGGCCTTCATGGCCCTCTTCCTCAAGATTATCACGACGAAGATTTACCCGGAGGACTCGGCGCTGCGCGACGCCAAGGGCGACGAGAAAACCGAGGCGCCCAAGGCCACGGCGCCCGTGCGCGGCTACGTCTCGCTCGTCATCTTCGCCGTCGCGCTGCTGGCCGCGATATTCCAGCCGTTCGGCAAGTACCCGGTGCAGACGGTCCTGGTGCTGGCGTGCCTCGTCATCATGATCCTCTGCCGCGTGAAGCTGACGGACCTTATGTCCGGCATCCTCCTTATGCCGGTGACGGCGATGGCCGCGGGGTTTTTGGCCGCGGGGTCACTCTACCTCACGGGCGGCTTCGACGCGTTGAGCAGTTTGCTCAAGGGCCTCTCGGATTTCCGGATCCTGGGCATCGCCGGCATGCTCGCCATCTTCGTCCAGATCCAGACCATAATGCCGCTGAGCTGTTCGCGCATCCTGACGGCGGCGCTGGTGCCCACGCTCTACCTCTTCGGCCCGGCCGGCTTCGGCCTCGTGGACTGGACGCAGCTGGCCATCGTCATGTCGGCTTATATGATCAACGCCACGACCTCGTGCGCGCCGTCGCCGTTGGGGGGCGCCGGCATGATGGCGGAGGGGACGCTGCGCGCCGAGACCGGCTACCTCAAGGGGGCGTTCTCGTTCGCGGCCATGGCGGTAATGGCGCCGCTCGCGGCCCTCTTCATGAAGTTCATCAACCTCGAGATCTTCACGACGGAGGGCTTCGTGCAGAACCTCCCGGCGCTGCTAATCGGCGCCGCGGTCGTCGTGATAATCAATTTGATAATGGTCAAACTGGTCGGCGCGCTCACGGGCGCGAATATCCGGCGCGGCTGGAACGTCCAGTTCGGCGTATTCCTCGTAACCGGCGCGCTGGCGGGCGCGATGCTCGCGTTCGCGCTGTACGACTTCGCCTGGGTCGCGGCGGCGCAGGGGGCCTTCGGCGGCCTGGTCGCCGCGCTGCTCATCGGCGCTATGACGCCGAAGGCCGTGAACGTCAAACCGGCCTGATAAGTATTTTACTTAATTGCCCGGCCGCCGTATTCGCGGCGGCTTTTCGACGCCTCGACGCTAATGGGGGCAAATCTACTCATTATTATTAAGGGCACAGCGCTCGTCGAGCGCTACGGCGTGATGATGCTGGCCGCGGCGCTCAAGCGCGCCGGCCACCGCGTCGCGCTGGCCCGGGCGCAGCGGCTGGGCCTCGAGGGCTTGCGAAAGAAGGTCCGGGCGCTCGAGCCGGCGGCGCTCCTCTACAGCGCGATGACCGGCGAGCATCAGTACCTCCTGGAAATCAACCGGCGCTTGAAGGAGGACTACCGCGGCCCTTCCGTCTTCGGCGGCCCGCACGCGACGTTCTTTCCGGAGATGGTCTACGAGGACGGCGTGGACGCCGTGTGCCGCGGCGAGGGGGAGGAGGCCGTCGTCGAGCTGGCGGACGCGCTCGCCGCGGGCCGCGACTACGGCGCCGTTGCCAACCTGTGGGTGAAGCGGAACGGCGACGTCGCGACGAACGACGTGCGCCCCCTGCTCGAGGACCTGGACCGGCTGCCCTTCGCCGACCGCGAAATTTTGTACGAGGACGACGCCGACCTCCGCGACCACCCGACGAAGATCTTCTTCGCCATGCGCGGCTGCGTCTTTCGCTGCACCTATTGTTTCAATCACCGCTTCAACGAGCTGTACCGGGGCCGGGGGCGCGTGTGCCGGACGCGGAGCGTGGATAACCTCCTCGCGGAGATGAAGTACGTCCGGGGCCGCTGGCCGCTGAAGTACATGCAGCTCGACGACGACACGTTCCTGTTGCACACGCGGGAGTGGCTGGAGGAGTTCGCGGAACGGCTGCCGCGCGAGGTGGGCGTGCCTTTTATGTGCAACGTCCGCGTGGACCTCGTGAACGCGGAGAGCGTCCGACTTCTCAAGGCCGCCGGCTGCCACGCCGCCTGGATGGGCGTCGAGACGGGCGACGAGCGCAGTCGCCGCGACGTCCTCAAGCGGCCGCATACGAACGAGGAGATCGCGGCCGCGGTCACGCTGCTTAAGCGCCACGGCATCCGCGTCGCGACGCAGAACCTCTGCGGCCTGCCGGTCGAGGACCCGGTGGCCGCGGACGAGAAGACCCTCGCGCTCAACGTCGCCTGCCGCCCCGACTTCGCCTGGTCGTCCCTCTTCTACCCGTACCCCCGGACCGAGCTCGGCGAGAGGGCGGTCGCGGGCGGTTATTACGACGGCTCGTTCGCCGACGTGCCGGAGACCAACAAGATCAACACGATACTGGAGTGGGGCGACGAGAGGACCCGGTGGCGCGTCGAGAACCTCCACAAGTTCTTCGGCGTCGTCGCGGAGTATCCGTGGCTGTGGCCGCTGGCCCGCCGGCTAATCGGTTTGAAACCCAATCGCTTGTTCGTGCTGGTGTTCTTTCTCTGGTACGGCTATTGCTGGAAGACGAGGATCGAGAAGATTCCGTTCACGCCCCGGACGGTGTTCTCGTTGTTTAAGACGTTGGTGGAATATTTGGCCGGCGTGAAGGAGTTCGCGCGGCCGGCGGAGGGGGGGGCGGCTTCGGCTTAATCATGTGGCTCGCTTTATTATACGTTGTAGCCGTCATCGTCGCGCGGACGCTGACCTCGGCCGGCAGGCCGCGGCGCACGTTGGGCGACGTCTTCCGGGCGTTCATCGACCCGACGTTCCACCTTCTCGCCTGGACGTCGCTCGCGGCCGTAACCGTACCGCTTCTGGAATACCTGATACTGCGGCCCCGCCAGCTGCCGCCGTTGAACGTCGCGGGCGGCGCGCTGATCGTCGGCTCGGGGATACTGGCGTACGTGGCGAACCGCACGCTGGGCGCGGCGTTCACGCCGTACGTGGACAGCCGGGCCGCGGACAAGAGGATAGTAACCGCCGGCATCTACGGCCGCATCCGCCACCCGCTGTATACGGCCGGTTTTATGTTGACGGCGGGCGCGGCACTTATGTTATGTTCCACCGTAGCCTGGTTTTTTGCCATCCTGTGTTGGGTGGCCGTGGTCATAAGGACGCTGCGCGAGGAGCATATTCTCAAGTATAATATGGACGGGTACGCCGATTATATGCGGCGGACGAAACGCTACGTCCCGGGGATTTTTAATTGAGGTATCATGGATAGAGGACGCTTTTACCTGTACGCCGGCCTCGGCGGCCTGGCGGCCGCGGTATTCGCCTACGCGGCGTATTTGCGGCAGGCCCTCGCTATTTCCGCCGGCTTCGACGCCGCGGCGGTGGTCGCGGCCGGTTCGTTGTTGGGTTTCGCCGCGGGCGCGGCGTTCGCGGCCATCCTCGGCCCCCGGGCCGGAAGGAACCCGGCCTCCGCCTTCGGCGTCAACGCGTTGTTGTTCGGCCTGACCGCGTTCGTCGTCGGCGCGGCGCTGGGCCACCTGACGCTGGACGCGGCCGGTTCCTCGGCCGGGTGGTCGTGGCTGGTATACCTTATATATTTATTGGCCGGCGCGCTTCCGGGCCGGTTCGCCGGGTACGCTTTCGGCGTGGCCTTCCGCTTGCGCGCCGACGAGGCCAACCGCGTATACGCCGCGTTCCTGGGCGGAGGCGCCGCGGGCGCGTTGCTGGTTGCGGCGGCGTTCGACCTCCTCGGCGGCGCCGGCGCGTTGGCGCTCGTGGCGGTCCTCGCCGCCGGGGCGGCCGTTCTCTTCTACCTCGGGACCTCGAAGGCGAAGCTTGTCGCCCCCGCGGTCCTCGCGCTGGCCGCGATCATTTTGCCGTTAGCCGCGCCGTTTCTCTTCGGCCTCGCGCCGACGCGGGCCCTTTTCCTGGGAGCCTCCGGGAACGCCGTTTCTCGGACGGAATGGAGCGCGGCCTCGCGGGCCGAGCTGTCCTCGCCGGCGGAAGGCGCGGGCAAGGCGGCCGCGGCGCTCGCCGCCGTGGGCGGCGACGTCGTTACGGTTCTGCCGGCGCACGAGTGGCTTACCGTCGGCGGCCGCGCCGCGTCGCCGGTATTGAAAAGTGACGCGGCCGCGGACCTCTTGCGAAACTACGCGCCGGCGTTCGCCTGTCGCCTCAAGACGCCCGACGCGGCGTTGGTTATCGGCGGCGGCGGTTTCGACGCCGCGACGATGGCGACGCTGTGCGCCGGGCGCGTCGACGTGGTGGTCGACGACGCGGCCTGCGAGGTCCTGAGAAGCTCGGGTTACGCCGCCGACCTGGTCGACGCCGGGAGGGTTTCGTTCCGGCGGGGCGACGGCCGGGCCTTCCTGCGCGGCCGAAGCGACACCTACGACCTGATCTACCTTTCACCCACCGTCGTTCCGGTCCCGGGCGAGGCGGCGCCGACGCTGGCGCCGGACTACCGGCTGACCGTCGACGCGTTCCGGGAATACTATCGCCACCTCAGTCCGGAGGGCATTATGGCGGTGGCGGCGCGCGAGGGGAAAGCGCCGGGTTACACGCACAAGCTCGCGGCGACCGTCTACCGGGCGCTGCGCGCGGAGGGCGAGCTTCGACCGGCGAGCGGCATCGTGATATTCGAGCGCGGCGGCGTGGTGGTCATCTTCGCGACGCCCGGCGGTTTCGAACGATTGGAAGTCGAGGGTCTGGCCGGAATCGCGGGGGAAGAGTTCGAGCCCCGGTACCTGCCCGGCCGCGTCCCGACGCCGGGCGACGCCGGCGAAACGTATTCGACGCTGCTCACCGTCGACGCTCCCGCCGGCGACTACGGCCGCTACGACAACGACGTGGCGCCCGTCGGCGACGACAGGCCTTTTCCGGCGCGGCTTGCGAAAGGCGCCGGCCTCTCGCTCTCGCCCGATAACGTCGGCGGCGCGCTGGGCCTCGGCACGTGCGCGATAACGATTCTGGCGGCGGTCGGGTTCCTTTTGGTATCGCTCATCTTCTTCCGCCGGCAAAAGGTGCGGATGGGCGGGAAGGCCGGGTTCGGGCTCTACTTCCTGCTGGTGGGTGCGGTTTTCGCCGTACTGGCGGTCTCGCTTAAGGCCAAGGTGGCGTTTTACCTCGGCGGCGGCTCGTGGGCCGGCCCGGCGGCGACGGCGATGTTGCTGGGGGTAGCGGCGGCGGGCAGCGTACTCAGCGGGAAGATAGCCCGGCGGCGACGGTGGCTGCCGTTCCTGTTGGCGGCCGCGGCGGCGCTGCTTTACCTGTCGGCCTACGACGCCGTCTTCGCGGCGACGGCGGGATGGACGTGGCTCGTACGGTTCTACGCGGCCGTGGTGCTGGTAGCCCTCGTCGGTTTCTTTTTGGGAACGCTCGCGCCGGTGGGGCTGGCCACGGCGGCGGGGCGCGGGCCGTCGATGCTCCCGTGGGTGTGGGCGGCGTATATATTCGCGTACGTCTTCGGCGACGTCGGCGCCCTTCTGCTGGCGTCGGCGGCCGGTTTCCGGCTGACGGTCGGCGCGGCGTTCTTGTTGCTGGTCGGGGCGGGCGGCGCTTTCGCCTGGGCGTCGCGGAGCCACCTCCCTCCCGTGACGGCCGAAGTTGAGGAGCGACCGTGACCAGGGCCGTTGCGACGTTGTTGTTGTCGGCGGCGCTCGTCGCGTACGGCGCGCCGGCCGAGGAGACCGCGGACGAGATGCTCGAGCGGGCCGCGCGGCTGGAGGACGAGGGGAAGACGGCCGAGGCGGTCCAGCTCTACGGCGAAATACTGGAGAAGTACCCCGACAACGCCCGGGCTTACAACAACTTCGGCGCGGTCCTGCTTTCCGCGGGGAAGGTCGAGGAGGCGAAGTACGCTTTCGAGAAAGCCGCGGAGCTCGACCCCGACTACGACACGCCGCGAAACAACCTCGGCTATATCTACCTCCGCGTCGAGCAAGACTACGTGAAAGCCGGCGCGTTCCTCCTCGCGGCCGCGGAGATAAACCCGTACAACGAGTCCGCGCTCAACAACCTGCGTTACTATTACATCCTCCAGGACCAGTACGAAGAGGCCGCGGCGGAGTGGGAAAAACTGAGTCGCCTCGCGCCCGATAGCGCGCGCATCAAACGCGACCTCGCCGACATCTATATCAAACTCGGCGATTTCGAGGCCGGCGAAAAGTGGGCCAAGGCGACGCTGGCGCTCGACGCCGACGACCTGGACGCCCGGCTCAACCTCGCCTTTATATATCGACTCACGGGCCGGTTGGAGGAGGCGGAGAAGCTCCTCGTGAAGTTGGCGAAGACCGGAGCCGACGCGGTGGAAGTGCAGGTAGCGCTGCGGGACGTCTTTTTCGCCCGGGGTAAATTCGAAGAGGCCCTTGCCGCGGCGAAGGCCGTTATAGAAGCGGAAGGAGAAGCCGGGCCGGAGGACTTCCTGGCGTTGGCCCGGATTTATTACGAGCTGGGCCAGTACGACGACGGCCTGGCCGCCTGCGACCGCGCCCTCGAGTTGCGCGACGACGCCGCCGGCCGCAACATCAAAGGCGCCGGGTTGTATCTGGCCGGGCGGCTGGACGAGGCCGAGGCGGAGCTGAGCCTGGCGGTCGCGCGCGAAGACGGCTTCGCCGACGCCCAACGCAACCTCGCCGACGTCTACTATCAGAAATGGCTCTTCGCCGAGGCGCTCGGCCACTACGAGAAGGCGTACGCGCTCAACCCGCGCGACCGGCGGGCGTTGGTCATGAGCGGGTATTGCTATTACCAACTGGGCGACGCGGCCGCGGCCGAGGCCGTGTTCGATGACGTGCTGACGGAGTCTCCCGCCAACGTCAAGGCGCTGAGCGGCAAGGCCGCAGTTTTACGAGGGCGCGGCGACGTCGACGGAGCGTTCTCCTATTCCGCCAAAGCGGTCGAGACCTCGCCGCGCAACGCCGAAGCGCTCAACACCGCCGGCGTCCTCGCGGCCGAGGTCGGCGAATTCGAGAAGTCGTACGATTACTTCAAGCGGCTGCTCGAGCTCGAGCCCGGGCCGGCGTACGCCTACGCCAACTTCGGCGTCGCGGCCGTCCGGACCGGCCGGTGGGCCGAGGCGCGGGAAGCCTTCGCCGGGGCCGCGGCCAAGGACCCGCGGGACCTCCAAGCCCGGGCGGGGTTGGCCCTCGCGACGGCGACGTTGGAGCCGGCGAAGGCCGAGGCCGTCATCGCCGCGGCCGAGGAAATAAGCCCGACGAACCCCGTCGTACTCTACGCCCGGGCGCTGGAGGCCGGCGCCCGGGGGGACGCCGCGGCGCGGGACGAATATCTGGCCCGCGTCCTCGAGCAAAAGCGGAGCGGGGAAGAAGAGGGCTTCTTCGTCGACGTTCTCACGGCTTTCGTTTTCGAAAAGGCCGAAGCGGCGGTCGGGGACAAATGAGAGCCGCCGCGTTAACGATCGCGGTTTTGACGGTAGTCGCCGCGACCGCCCGGCCCCACGAGCACGAAGGCGCCGTGCCGGCCGATGACTTCCTCGAGCACGCTTACGGGTTGTTGGCCGGCCGTCAGGCGGAGAAGGCCATCGCCTTTTTACAATACGCGCTCGACTACCATCCGCTGGACCGTAGCTTAACGTTGTTGTATCTGGACGTGTTGCGCGAGGAGGGATTGGAAATTATCGCGCAAACCATCTACTTCGAAGAATTAGAGCCCTACGGCGATGAGCCGTTGATTCTTTACGCCAACGGGTTCCTAGCGGAGGACGACGCCGGAAGTT
>DATKXQ010000086.1:0-5048 GCA_035528975.1 bacterium | reverse complement strand
ACGTCAAATTGCGGCTGGAGGGTCGTACGAATAAAAGCCCGTCGCCCGCGTTCCCCAGCCTGTGGGGTTTCGTGAGGGAGAGCGGCCGGCGGCGCGGCGCGAAGTAGGGTTTTAACTAGTCGTAATCTTTCGGCGCCGGCTCCTCCCCGGCGCCTTCTTTCTTCCCGTCGCCGGCGGCGACGCGTTCGGCCGCGGCTTCGAGCGCGCGGGCGACGACGCGTACCGCGACGCCGGCCTGCGCCGCCAGCTTGGCCGCGCTATCGTATTCGGCGTGAGGCGAGACGCGGCCGCCGGGTCCCAGGGCCAGTTTCACCTTCCCCGTTCCGTACTCCGTGACGACGGTTACGGTTCGCCGCTCCAGCGTTCGGCGCCGGGCTTCGTAGTAGCGGACGCCCAGCGTCGTGGTGTGGCGGAGGACGAGGTCGCACAGGCGGTCGCGGTCCTCGGGACGGGCGATGACCTTGACGATGTGGCCGGGGCGGCCCTTCTTCATGACGGTGGGCGTGACGGCGACGTCGAGGGCGCCGGCCTCCGCCAGCGCCTGAGCCGCGTAGGAGATCTCTTCGGCGGTCATGTCGTCGACGTTGGCCTCGAGCACCGCTACGGCGTCTCCCGGCTGGGTCTTAACGCTGATGCCGGCCTCGCCCTGCGTGACGCGGAGGACGTTGGGGAAGTCGGGCGGGTTGGCGGAGCCCGGGCCGTAGCCCATACCCTCGACTTTCATGGTCGGCATGGGGCCGAATTCGTCGGCGATGGTGGCTATGATCGCGGCGCCGGTGGGGGTGGTAAATTCGCCGGGCACGTCGCCGCCGAAAGAGGGGATGCCCCGCAGGAGCTCGGCGGTGGCGGGCGCGGGCACGGGGAGTTTGCCGTGCTCGGCCTCGACGTACCCGAAGCCCACGCGCAGCGGCGAGACGACGACGTGGCTCGCGTTCACGAGCTCGAGGAGCGCGAAGGTGCCCACGATGTCGACGACGGCGTCGGCCGAGCCCACTTCGTGGAAGCCGGCGTGGCCGAAGGCGACGCGGTGAGCGCGCTGCTCCGCTTCCGCCAGTTTGTGGAAAGTCTGCGCGGCCTTCTCCTTCGTCTCGCCCGACAGCTCGGCGCGCGCCAGCAGGATCTCTATCTCGCCCACGTCGTCGAAGTGCGGCGCGTCGGCCGATACGACCACGTCCACGCCGATGGCCTCCACGCCGGCGCGCCGGCGCGGCGGATAGACCAGCCGCACGCCGGGGATTTTCAGACGCGCCAGGCTTTCCTCCAGCCACCTCCGGCCGGCCGTGAGGTCGACCAGCGCGGCGAGCAGCATGTCGCCGCTCGCGCCCGCGCTGCCGTCGATGTACAGGACTTTCATTTCGCTTCGGCCTCCGCGCGCCGCGCGATCAAGGCCGCCGCGTAACCGGCGCCGAAGCCGTTGTCGATGTTGACGACGACGACGCCCCCGGCGCAGGAGTTGAGCATCGTCAAAAGCGGCGCGATTCCCCCGAAGCTGGCGCCGTAGCCGACGCTCGTCGGGACCGCGACTACCGGGCCGCCGCCCAGGCCGGCGACGACGCTCGCCAGCGCGCCTTCCATCCCGGCGACGACGACGATGCAGTCCGCTTTGTGGATGGCCTCGAGCTTGTCCAGCAGGCGGTGGAGGCCGGCGACGCCGACGTCGTAGACGCGTTCGACGCGGCAACCGGCAACCTCGGCGACTATGGCGGCCTCCTCGGCGACCGGGATGTCGGCCGTCCCGGCGGAGAACACCAGCACGCGGCCCCGCCGCTCGGGCGCCGCTTCCCCCGGCACGACGATGATGCGCGCCTCGCGGTTGTAGGCCGCGGTCGGGCATTTCGCCCGGACGGCCTCGTAGTCGTCGGCGTCGGCCCGGGTGGCCAGGACCGCGGCGCCGCCCTCCGCCATGCGGGCGGCGATGGTCGCGACCTGCGCGGGCGTCTTCCCTTCGCAAAAAATCGCCTCCGGGAACCCGGCGCGCAGTGAGCGGTGGGTATCGATGCGGGCGAAGCCCAGGTCGTCGTAGGGCAGGCGGCGCAGGCGGTCCAGCGCTTCGGCCACGTCCACTTCGCCCGCGGCGACGGCGCGCAGCAGCTCCTCGATCTTCTTACGCTCCATTAGACGGCAGCCTTCGGAACTCTTCCAACACGGCGACGACGTCGGCCCGGCACGAGACGTGCGCCGCCCGCGACCGCAGCGCTTTGTCCGCGCCGGCGTACTTCAAATAGGCGAGGAGGTGTTTGCGGAATTGCCGCGCCGCGCGCTCCTCGTCGTCGAGCGCCGCGGCGCGGTCGAAGTGGGACGCGATCGCGGCCGCCAACTCGGCCCGGGCCGGCGGCTCGGCCTCCGCGCCCGTCGCGAGGTAGGTTTCGATTTCATTAATCAGATAAGGCCGACGCACCGCGCCCCGGCCCACCATCACGCCCGCGGCCCCCGTCCGCTCCAGGAGGACTTCGGCGTCGCGGGGCGTCCGAACGCCGCCGTTGGCCCACACCGGTACGGCCACCGCGGCGACGACCTCTCGTATCGCGTCGTAGTCCACCGGCCCGCCGAACCGCTGTTCGACGGTGCGGCCGTGGACGGTCAGCGCGGCCACCCCCTCCTCGACGAGCATCCTGGCGGCGGCGGGGGCGCTTTTGTCCGCGGCGCCCGGGCCGGGCCGCATCTTCGCGGTGACGGGGACGGGGGAGGCCGCGACCACGGCCCGGGCGACCCGGCGCAGCGCCGCCATATCGCCCAGGAGCGCCGCGCCCGCTTGCTGTTTTCTTATCTTGCGTACCGGGCAGCCGAGGTTCACGTCGACGACGGCGAAGCCGGCGTCCGCCGCTACTTTTGCGGCCTCCGCCATGACCTCGGGCCGGGAGCCGAATATCTGCGCCGCGACCACCGCGGCGTCGTCGGCGCCGGTGGCCAACAAGCGCAGCGTGTTCGCGTGGCGGCGGGCGAGGCCCTCGGCCGAGATGAGCGGCGTGACCGCGTACGGGCAGCCGAACCGCGCCACCGTCGCGCGGAAGGGATACTCGGTATAACCCGCGAGGGGCGCGAGGGCCGCGCGGCCCGGGACTTCAACGTCGCCGACCCGGATCGTCGCCCGGCTCGAGCTCTTCGCCAAATTTAACCTTCCTCCGAGGCGAGTTTGTCCACCAGCTCCACGACCATGCGCGCCAGCTCGACGGCCACCTCGGCCTTCTCCGGCGTTATGGCGTCCGCCGGGACGTCTTCGCCGAAGCTGTCCGGGAAGCGCGGCGCCGTATAGAACTCGTCTATCCGGCCCGCGTCGTGCACCACTTCGAACGCGGCGGCGTACGAGCTGCATTTGTGGACGAGCGAGCGGATGGAGTGGCCCATGACGGACTCCTCGCCGTGGAAGTAGAGGAAGGCCTTGAGCACGCGCTCCGCGGCCTGTTGCGCCAGGAACGCCGCCCACTCGTACGCGCCGCTTTTTTGCAGGACCTCGGCCGCCTTGAGGTCGCGGCGGCCTTGCAGCAGCCAGCGTTGGAAAATGAGCAACCTGTAGCCGTCCATAAAACCCCCGGTCGGTTAGGCGCGGCGGACCCGCCAATCGCGCAATTTCACGTAGAGGCGCGGCAGGCGCCGGCGTATAAAGAGCTTCGTTCCCTCGTACAGCGAGCGGCCTACCTTCGCGACCGCCACCAGCGCCCTGTGCGGCAACCAGCGCGATTTGTAGAACGCGTCGCTTACGCGCGCGAGCGTGCGACCCGCGGCGCCCAGGCGCCCCAACACCTGGTAGTACCGGATCGCCGGGACGAAGTACGCCTGGCAGAAGCGCACCTGCGCCTCGGGGAAGCCCTCCTGGACCAGGTACGACTCGCTCTCGTAGTCGAACGTCGGCGCCAGCAGCTCCTCCCGCTCGCTGAGGTCGTGGAGCGCGGTGTGGGGGTAGGGGTAGAAGACCGACAGCACGATGCGGTTGGGCCGGACGCGCGCGTTCATCTTGACGGTGTCGAGGAACTTCGCCTTGTCCTCGTGCGGCAGGCCCACCATATTGTAGGTGAGGGTCGCGAGGCCGACGTCGCGGCAGAGGCGGTGCGCCTCCTCGATCTGCGCGTCGCTCATCTGGCGGTTGAGGACCGTCCGCCGCAGCTCCTCGCTGCCGGACTCCAGGCCGAAGTGGACGAGGTAGCAGCCGCCCTCTTTCAGCGCCTCCAATACGTCGCGGCGCACGAGGTTGTGGCGGTAGCGGCAGGTGAACGGGAGGGCCACGCGCTCCTTATATAACTCGATGAACTCGAAGAACCACGCGCGCTCGAGGGGCAGGATGTTGTCGGTTATGTTGAGGTAGCGGACGTTGGGGAAATTTTTCAAAAGGTTTTCGATGTACGCTATCGACCGCGCCGGCGAGCGGAAGCGGGCGTAGTGTTTGCGGTCGGGGTAGGCTTGCTTGAGTTGGTGGTTGCAGCAATACGTGCACATGTACGGGCAGCCCCGCGACAGCATCACCGGCCCCGTGTCTATCGCGACGTCGTAGAGGATCTCCTTATTATATATGTCGTAGGCCGGGAGGGGCAGCTCGTCGAGGTCTCCGATGAGCGGCCGCGTCGGGTTCTTGCGCACGCCGCCGTTCTCGCGGACCCAGAGGTTATCTATGTCGCGGAAGTCGCGGCCCGCCTCCAGCGCCTCGCACAGCTCCAGGAACGGATATTCCCCTTCGCCGACGACGGCGACGTCGACCTCGGGAGACGCGGCCACCTCCTCCGGCGCCAGCGTGGCGTGGACGCCGCCGGCGACCACTGGCGCGTCGACGGCCTCCCGCGCTATCGCGGCCAGCCGCCGTATCTCGGGCCATATCGTCGTGCGGCTCGAGAAGCCGACGACGTCGGGCGCGACCCGCCGCAGCTCGGCCTCGAACTCGTCGCGCTCCGGCCGGCCGATGAGGTGGATGAGCGCTACGTCGTGGCCCGCCTCCTCGAGGACCGCGGCCACGGAGGATACGCCCTCGGCGTAGAAGCCGTAGGAGGCCGGCGCCGCGAGGGTCCGCGACGGCGCGTAGTCGGGATATACGAGCGCTACCCGCACGGCGTAAAATTAAC
>DATKXQ010000085.1:0-2259 GCA_035528975.1 bacterium | reverse complement strand
CACGCCGTAGATCCCGGTCAAGGAGGATATCTGGATGAGCGCCGGGTTGTCGACCTGCGTATAGGCGACGGCGTTCCAGGTGCCGAGCGGGCTCACGAGGGAGAATACGTATTCCATCGTAACGACGGCCGAGGGGAATATAAGCGTCGCGGCGAAGCCGCCGCGTCGCGTCGCCAGCGCGCGGTCGACGAAATAGGGGACGAGAAATACCGCGGCGGCGCCGACGGCGAAGACGACGTACGCCGCGGCCAGCATGATAACGCTCGCGATTCCGCGCCAGGCGAAGAAGTTGGCCGTGGCCGCGGCCGCTACGGCGAGCGGGAAGCCGACGGCGACCCGGCGGCCCCGCAGCCACCGCAACATAAAGGCCGGGGCGAGCCACGCCGCCGCGCCGACGGCGCAGCGGCCGCCGGCGAAGAACCACAGCGCGCCCGCGGCCGTAAGGCAAAGGCCGGGCCAAAGGAATTTTTTCATCGCGGTTCTACCTGTGGGTTTGCCGCGAGCCATTATCGTACGGTTGCGATAGGGTTCCGACGTTTACTTTGCGCTCTTTCGTCACGTCCCATTTCTTGCCCGTCGGGCAACGCTCGTAACGGGCCCCGAATCCGACGTCGTGAACGGCCGCGGGAAATGGTTTAAGCTGGTTGCCCACGGACGAATATAAATGAAAACGGCCCCGGAGGCAAGGGTAAGCTTAGCCCCGGGTAAGGAGCTTTCGGCGTCTCGAGGCCGTGTTGCGACACGTCCCCTTACGAAAAAAGCCGCCCGGGGGGCGGCTTTTGTAGTCGTGGATTATTAACTACCTGTAAAGCGCTTTGACTTTCCCGATAGAGGCCGGCGCGACGTCGACGCTCGCCGGGCAGGAAACGCGGTAAATGTAACCGTTGGTGCAGCCGATGAACAGTACGTAGTTGTAATAGGCCATACCGTACGACGTCGAGGGCGGCGCGGGGAAGGAGGCCCTTATCGAGCCGTTCCCGGCTACGGCGTAGCCGAAGATATTCGCGCCGTACGCGCCCCAGATCAAGCCGTTGCGGTGGTCGTACGTGATGTCGCGATAATCGGAATTCGGCATGGGGAAGGAGGAAAGCACGGTCCCATTAGCGAGGTTGTGGCGCCAGGTGTAACTGGGGGAGCTGTCGCTGGAGAAGATGGCCGTGGTGCCGGCGCCGCCGTCGCCCGTTTGCTGGGGCGCGAGGCCGTATGGGTCGTGGCCGGCGGCCCAGGAACCGTACACGGACCCCGTCGTCCAGTGGCAGTTATAAACGGTATCGTTATTGTACGAGCCGACCCACACGTGGCCGCCGGAGGAATAGGCGAGGCCGCGGTTGCTGGTGCTGGACGGTACGGTCCACGAGCCCAATATGGACCCGTTGCCCGGGTTCACGTTGTAGACCGTATCGGCGTGCACGAGGACGTGAAGGTAAGTACCGGAATGGGCCAGGCCGCGGATGTTGTTGGACGGGGCCTTGTAGGAGCCGAGGATGTCGCCCATAGCCCCAAACGCCATACTTACCACACAAAGCGTTACTGCAACCACCAAAAAACTACGTAACATTAAGAATCCTTCCTGTTAGAGATTGACGATAATGGTTACTATAGTCGTTATATTTTAGCCGATAAACCTCTCTAATTCAAGGATATATGATAAGTAATAATAAAAGTTTACCATAATGGTCGTAATAATATATTATACCGTCTACCCGACTAATTGGGATAATAGGTATAAAACGGGCCGGCCGCGGCCTTTTACGCGTCGAGCGCGGTCCGTCCTTAGAAATCCCAATCCGGTTTGGGGTCGGGCAGGCGGAGCGTAGCGTCTAGTTGTTTGAGGAGTTCGGGAGGGCCGTGGAGGTCGTCCGTAATCGCCAGGCCCGTGGCGGGCCGGACGCCGAGCCACATCCGCGTGAACGCGCCGACGGACGCCTCGAGCGTGGCCCGGGCCGGGTCGGTTCCCGGTTCCGCGCCGGAGGAAGGCCCCAACGTAACGACGTACTCGCCGGCGACGCCGCGCCACGGCGCCTCCGCCGCGAGCGCTTCCTCGAGCGGATCGGTTATTATCAAATTAAAACGCATTTCTTTCCCCGGGAGGTGCGTCCTCGCGAGGCACCCAGGTAGGTCGCATATCCGCATCTGCCAGTATGCCACGGCGCTTATTTTGTGTTCGAACTTGGACTTCGCCGTAAGGGTACGTAGTTGGAACGGCCGCTCGAGGAGATCCTGGAGTTGTATCCCCGCGGGTTCGCGCATTTTTACCAG
>DATKXQ010000084.1:0-7069 GCA_035528975.1 bacterium | reverse complement strand
TGGGACTACGGCGGCAACGATAGATGGGACGTCTACCTCGGGGCATTCTCTCAAGGCGTCCTGGGGATGACGACGAGCGATCCGTTCGAGTTCCCGGAAACGTACCGGAACGACCGGACGCCGTACTTCATGGATCGCAGCAAATACGACGGCCCGACCGGCCAGTATCCCGAGCGCGTGACGGTGGCGCACGAGCTGAACCACGGCTGCCAGTACATGTACGACGCCGTCGAGTCGTCGTCAAGCGCGACGCCGCGGTGGTACTTCGAGTGAACGGCGACGTGGGCCCAGAACGAAGTTTACCCCGGCGAACCGGGCGCTATAGGGCGTTGCAATAGCTACTTGGGAAACACGCTGGTATCGCTCGACAACGACGGCTCGGGCGGCTACAATTCCGGTATTTGGAACTTCTTCCTCAACGACTGGTCCCGGGACCATTGGACGGCGCCGGACTGGACGCCGGTAACCGACCGGTGGCCCGGCGCGACCGTACGCAACGTGTGGCGCGCGCTGTCGAAGGGCGACGAGTGGTACACGGACGACCCGACGGTGGACCGCGAGAGCAAGGAGGCCATGGGGTACCTGGTGGGACTTCACCACTTGAACTACGAGTACCTCAAGGGCCGGGCGTTCAAGGACACGTTCGAGTACTGGACGACGTGGAACTGGTTCACGGGGGCTCGGGACGACGGCAAGCACTACTTGTACGGTCCGCGGTACACGACGATAACGCCGCAGAACTCGTGGGGGCCGGCGGACTACCCGCTCGTGAAGCACCGGCCGACGGAAGCTTACTACATGAACCACCTGGGTCACGGGTTCTACCTGTTCAATGACCCGCCGAGCTGGCCCGCGGCATTGATATACTTCGAGGGTGACGAGGATAACGATCCGAACAGCAAGGACTGGGGCGGCGCCGTGCTAGCGACGAAGAACGGCAGCACGTGGACGGACCTGACCGGCAAGGCGGGACAGGCGACGTTGATGTTCACGCCGGAAGACAAGGGCATCATCCAGGTCCGGAACCCGGGCCAGTACCAGGCGATCGTGACGATATTCAGCAACGTGGCGAACGTAGGGGAAAAGTTGCCGTTCGAGTACTCGTTCATATCGACGGACGATCTGCGGGCGCCGGCGGTGGGTGCCGGGGTGGCGATATTGCAGGCCAACCCGGACTACATCGAGTTGCTGATAGGCGCGGACGAGGAGCTGTTTGGGACGCCGGAGGCGGAGGTATACTTCACCCCGGACGGCGGCGAGAAGCGGGCGGAGCTGGTAGAGATGATGGCGGCGCCCGGGAACAAGAATTTCAACGGGACGTTCGTGTTGAACGTAGGAGATACGGGGAACGGCCGGATGAAGTGGAAACTGGCGGACAAAGCCGGCAACTTCGTATCGGGACGGAAGAACTTCAGCGCGGGCTTTTTGGCGTCGGGCGGCGGTACGATAGGCGACGGGAAAGCGTCGCTGCGGGTACCGTCGGGGACGTTAGGGAAGTCCACGCTGTTCTTGATAACGCCGCGCGGCGGGTACGAGGAGTCGACGGTGGCGGCGGCGGCGTCGGTGGCGGCGGCGGCGTCGTTGCCGGACGGCGAGAGCCGGGCGGTGGAGACGGTAGGGCCGGCGTACGATTACGCGCCGAGTTGGGCGCGGTTGGTGAAGCCGGCGGAAATAACGCTGTCGTACGACGGGCTGACGGTGAATCGGGAGGATTACCTCTCGGTCTACCGGTGGAACGGTAGCGGTTGGGAAGACCTCGGCGGGACGATAGACAAACGAGGGCGTCGGGTAGTGGCGACGGCGGACCGTTTGGGGACGTTCGTGCTGGGGTACGGCGAGAAGAAGAACTCGACGCCGCCGTCCGGCAAGCCGATGGCGTTCGGGTTGTACCAAAACTACCCGAACCCGGCGCGTAACGGTACGGTTATTACCTACGCGTTGCCGGCCGCTTCCGAAGTAACGTTGACGGTGTACGACCTGAGCGGCCGCCGCGTCGCGACGGTCGTAAACGAGCCCAGGGAAGCGGGCGTATACAAAGAGGAATATACGCTTACGGACGACGCGGGTCGGCCGCTGCCGGCGGGCGTGTATCTGTATCGTTTGGCGGCCGGAGCGGACGTGTCGACCAAGAAAATGGTGGTAGCCCGTTAAGCCGCGGGCGCCCAATAACCTGAGGTTAAAGGAGGAAGCACGAATGGTTAATAAACTTCTGATCCTGGTTGGGGCCGCGGCGATACTGTTCAGCCTGGGATGCGATGGCGACGAACCTTTCGTCAAGATGTCGCAGGCGGACTGGACGGCCGATGGCTGGGCCGCTTGGCAGAAGGGCGACTACGACGGCGCGGAGATGGCGTTTGGGAACGCGCTGAAAGTGGACCCGTATTACGCGGAAGCGCACGGCGGCCTGGGCTGGACCTACATACGGACGCAGAACTTGGAAGAAGCCCTCGATAAGTTCGAGAACGCGATCCTGATAGGCGAGCAGGCGGGCACGCTGCGCCCGGTGCGGCAGTTGATATACATGGGTGCCGCGACGGCGTACGAGGCCAACGACGACTACCAGCTCTCCGCGGAACGCGGCCGTTACATGGTGAACGCCCTGGACGGTGCGAACTTCACGTTCACAGCGGACACAAGGGTAACCGGCTACGACCTGTACATCATCCTGGCGCTCGATTACTACGGCCTGGGCGCAGCCGACAACTGCGTATGGGCCATAAACAAAATGCGCGGTATGGTGGGCGAGGCCACGAACTACAAGTTCAGCAACTGGAAGAACGTTACGATCGAGATCGAGAGACTAATCGGTAAAGACCCCAGCTAGCCGCTTTTAAGAGCGATGTCCGAGGGGCAGGGATTTTTCCCTGCCCCTTGTCGTACCAGGCAAGAGGCCCATATTATGGCGGCAACCGGAAACGCGGTTTTGGTCGTCGACAACTCGGACCATCGGCGGGCCGGTTCGTGGTTCGGGGATTGTCTGGCGGGGTTCGTCGAAGTAGAGATCGCGGTGCGGGAGGACGTAAAGACGTTGCGTACGGGGTGGCGGGCGGTAATCCTTACCGGTTCGGAGCGGTCGATCTTCGAGGACGCCGATTGGTTGGCCGGGGAGCTCGCGTTCGCGCGACGTTTGCTGGACGAAGGGGTCCCGGTGCTGGGCGTTTGTTTCGGCCACCAATTGATATTCCGGGCGTTATACGGCAAAGACGTCTTGACGCGGCGCGCGTTACCGGAGGTCGGGTGGGTTCCGGTGAAGCTCGCCTCTCATCCGGCTTTCGAGGGCGTGGGGGAGACCATCCGCCCTTACAATTTTCACTTCGACGAGGTGGCGGAGATACCGGCGGGGTGGGAAGCCGTGGCCTCGTCCGAGGCGTGCCGGCTGCACGGGTTGTGCCACGGCGAATTACCGGTACTCGCTCTTCAATTCCACCCGGAGGTCTCGCCCCGGGAAGGGGTGGCCGGGATATGGCGGGGCGCCCAATTGCTGGCGGGCTACGGCCTTGACGCCGCGTCGATAACGGCGGGAAGTAAACGCGGCCGCCGTTACCCGGAAATAGTGCGCAATTTCGTTGCTGCGCACGGCAGGTAGCGTCGTTCGAAATCACTTGACGCGCCGGCCGGGGGCTATTAGAATCCGGGTGCGTATATCGTAACCCGATTTAAGGAGCGGGCGATCATGAAAAGGATATATTTCATCGGCGCGGTCGCGAGCGCGTTCGTGATAGGGTTTTTCGTAGGTTGCGGGGACGAGATGCTGAACGGCGCGGACGGCGCGCAGCGGTACGTTTACGAGGTGTCGGAAGCCAACGTGACGGGCAACGGCGACGTTATCGACGTGCCCATATTGAAGGTGGGCCGGGAAGGCGGGGGCGGCCGCGATATGGCGACGGTCGCCGTTTACGGCAGCGGGTACGGCTCGAACAACACGTGGCGCATGTTAACTTTCGTCGAATTGAGCGAGGGACAGGTAAAGGTCAACCACGACGAATACCGATCCCACTACTACCGCGTAGTGGTCGTATATTAGTCGGCGGAACCAATTTCTTTAATCCCGAGGGCCTGGCATACCAAAGGACGGCGATGATGCTCAAGAAGATGCTTCTTGCGGGAATCGGGTCGGCGCTCGTCGCGGCGGCGGCGCTCGCCGATTGGCCTTGTGTTCCCGAGGATACTACCGTCTATAAGATAAACGCTGCGGAAAAGGCCGGTACCATCAGCGCCGACGAGGCGTTGATGTACAGGTACATGGCTCTTTATGAACGGAATCTGGACGATATACCGGCGGCCTACCGCGGCGAGTGGTATTCGCCCGAACCCTGGGCGTGCGGCACCCCCGTCGTCATGGAGCTGTGGCGCCGTTGGCCTTACATGGACCCGACGGTCAAGGCCCGGCTCCGGGACGTTTGCGGATTGGGCGAAACGCAGGGAGACTTGTTCGCCATGAGACGCCGCTGTAGTTGGGGGGACTCCAGTTACGGCGGCGCCAAGGTATACGCGTACGACACGCCCGAGGGGAATTTCAAAGTCCACTACGTACTCGACGGCGCGAACGCGCTCGTTGACCCTTCGGACCCCAACCACAACGGCGTTCCGGATTGCGTCGAGAAATTGGGCGCCGACCTCGAGAGGGGTTTCGCGCAATACGTCAAAGACAAGTGGTATTACCATCCGGACCCGGAAGACCAAAAATATTTCCCCCTCAAGGACCGTTACGAAGACCTCGAGTGGCCTGCGGAGGGCAACGATTTCGGCGGCGACGACCGCTGGGACGCGTACTGCGGTAAATTATCCGGGGGCGTCGGCGGCATCGCGTACGCGGACCAGCCGTTCCCCTCCACTTACCGCGACGACTACTCCGGCTACATGAACTTCAGGAATACGTACGACCCGGCTCCCGGCGGCGGCTTCGGCGAACCGGTTATAACCGCGCACGAATATATGCACGTGTCGCAATTCATGTTCGACGTCACTACGCCGGGGTGGTATCTGGAAGCTTCGGCCATGTGGGCGGAGGATACGGTGTATCCCGACGCCGCCGACCCCCGCGGCCGCATGAACACGTATCTGTCGAATACGCTGCGTTCCATCAACAATACGGGCGACGGCGGCTACATCGCCTGCGTCATCAACTTCTTCTTCCGGGATTATTGTTGGCGTTCCTGGCGGCCGCCGGAGTGGCGGGAAATAGAGGGATACCTCACGCCGCGCGAAATCTGGCGGGCGCTCGCTAAAGGCGACCAGTGGTATACCGATAACCCGTCCGTAAACCGCGGCGAATTCGACGCCTTCGATTTTATAATCAGATACTACCACGTAGGGGAGGAATATGTCGAGGGCCGCGAGTTCGCCGACGTATTCCAGACCTGGAACGCGTGGAACTGGTTCACGGGCCCCCGCGACGACGATAAGCATTACCGCTGGGACTACGGCGGCGTGGGGTTGCATAACCAGTGGGGCCCCGGGGAATACCCCGTATTGAATTTCCAGCCCTCCGAAGCGTACCGCATGAACAGCTGGGGCCACGGCTTCTACTACTTCACGGGCCTCCCCAACTGGCCTGCCGCCGTCTTCAAATTCGAAGGCGACCCCGATAACCTCGAACAGTCGAAGGACTGGGGCGGCATGATTATGGCCACGAAGAACGGCGCGAGCTGGACTAACCTCGCGGGGAAACAGGGAGAAGCGTCGAGGATGTGTTCTCCCGCCGATAAGGGGATAATTCAGGTCCGCAACCCCGGTCAATACGACGCGCTGGTCATGATAATCAACAACACGGCCTCCTTGGGCGCCGGCTTGGAATTTCAATATTCCGTCTACGGCACCGACGATACGACACCCCCGATGGTTAAGGGGGCGATCGTGAGGCCGCAAGCCAATCCCGACTACATGGAGTTGCTCCTCGGCTCGGACGAAGACCTGTTCGGTGCGCCCGAGGCCGAAGTATACTTCACGCCCCGTAAAGGTGAGGGGCGGGCGGCCGCCGTCGAGATGAGCGGGGAAAACAGAAGCTTCATAGGTACGTTCGTCATGAACGTGGGCGAGAACGGTTCCGGTACCTTCAAATGGACCTGCGCCGATACCGCCGGCAATATAATAAAAGACCAAAAGGATTTCGGCGCCGGGTTCCTGTCGCTGGGCGGCGGCACGGTCGCCAGCGAGGGCGCGGTCCTCAAAGTGCCGGCGGGCGCTATCCGTAAGGCGAGCCTGTTCACGATAGTCCCGGGCGACGAAAGCGCGACGCCGACGGCGGTTGCGGCGGCCCTCCCGAACGCCGACGGGCCGGCCGTCGAGACGGTAGGCCGCTCCTACGAGTTCGGGCCGAATTGGGCGCGTTTGGTGAAACCGGTCCGCGTCACGTTGTCGTACGACGGCCTCGAAGTGGCGCGCGAGGAGTACCTCTCGGTATACCGTTGGAACGGGACCGCGTGGGAAGACCTCGGCGGTACGGTCGACAAGCGCGGCCGGCGCGTGACGACGGCGGCGAACGGCCTGGGCAAGTTCGTGCTCGGGTACGGCGAGAAGAAAGGTTCTACGCCGCCCGGCAAACCCGTCGCTTTCGGCCTGTACCAGAATTATCCCAACCCGGCGCGCAACGGCACCGTCATAACGTACACGTTGCCGGCCGCTTCCGACGTAGCGTTGACGGTATACGACCTGAGCGGCCGCCGCGTCGCGACGGTCGTAAACGGGTTTGAGAACGCGGGCGTATTTGAAGTGGAATACGCGTTGGCGGACGATTCCGGCCGGCCGCTGCCGGCGGGCGTGTACGTGTACCGGCTGACCGCGGGTACGGAGGCCGCGACGCGCAAGATGGTCGTCACGCGGTAAGGACGGCCCACAGCTTCGACGTAAAGCCCCGCCGATTCGGCGGGGCTTTTTCCGTCGTCCCGATGCGCGCGACAAGGCGCAGAAAAAACCTTGACATCGGCCGGGAGGTTTATTATATTTGCCTCAAGCGTGCCGAGCCGAAAGGGCGGCGCGTCGACAATTGAATAAAGACCTGGGGGCCATGGAAGGCGGTGTGAAACCGCCGCGGCCTCGCCACTGTAAGCGGATACGAAAGCCGGCATTA